>CAZHCO010000212.1:0-1553 GCA_964530965.1 uncultured Aestuariivirga sp.
TCTACTGTCACTGAAAAATGCGAGCCTGCGGGGTCAGTGCCCTCCGACTTGTAGCTGCCGCTGATGTCCTGGGCTGCCGCAACCGTACACCCGGCGGAAATGAAAGCGGCAAATGCGGTAATTCTGATAACCATCGATCCCTCCCTGATCATGTACAGGGAGAAGCTACTTCAATTGTTGGATGCCGGCACCAATCTTTTGTCTCTCGCGAACCCGGTTAATATCCGCTTGTGGCCCCAAGCTGACCAAATTTTTCACATCGCCAACTTCCGCATTTGGCGCAGAGCGGCCCTGAGGGGGTAGTAGCAAATTTTGGTTCACATCCAGACGATTTGGCGCGGCGAACCTCTCTCAAGGCGGATGGCACCAACTCATTTGAATTGCCTGTGCCGAAAGCTGGGGATTTTTCGCGCTGTTCCCCGGCTTGCACCTTCACCATTACCCTTGATGGTGGAAGCCATCTAGCGCACAATTCCGCTCCCCAACAAGAGAGGCTGCCATGTATGTCGCCGACGTCAAGCGCCTCACCCATGATGGCGCGAAGAAGATGATGGCGACCGCCATCGACAAGGCCCGTGAAGCCAAGATCGCGATCTCGTGTTGCATTACCGACTCCGGCGGGCACGTCATCATTCTCGAGCGAATGGACGGTGGCCGCTTTCACACGCTGCATTCCTGCACCACCAAGGCGGTGTGCGCCGCTTCCAGCAAGCGCGCGACTACTGCCAAGGGCGCGGTGGGCCAGGATCTGGACATTTCCCACGCGATCGGCCTGGCGCTGGCGGCTGGCCCTGAACGCTGGACCGCCATGGAGGGCGGCGTACCGGTGCTGGTGGACGGCCAGTGCATCGGCGGCGTCGGCGTGAGTGGCGGCGACTGGCAGAACGATCTAGAGATTGCACAGGCAGCGGTCGAGTCGATCGGCGCGAGTTGGAAATAGGCAATGGCTTTCGAACCGCTGCGCGTCATCTGCATTGTCAGCCGCCGGCTTAGCCCTGCTCCTACAGTCGCTGTGGCGGGGTGCAAAGGGTGATTGGAACGAGGTGCACGAACGCGCGCAGGAACGCGACGATACGGCAGGCATGCGCGTGCATGCATCGCAAGGAAGGTGATCAATCCAATACGGACTATTGGTATCGCCGCGGCGGTACCGCCCCATCGATCTGACGCTTGATCAGGATGGGAAGAGTTGGCGCGGGGCCCTTTCGGAGCAAGGCTGAGGTATGCTGCACCTAAGGCCCGGTTCTGGCCCTTTTGAGACCTGGTGGCGGGTTTTCGAGATGCCCGCTTATCCCCGCAAAGCTGACCTTTAGTCAGTAATTGCCGTTTTTTCGGAAATTTGGTCTGCAAACAAAGGCACAGCCGACATGCGTTGACGACTGCACTTGGTCTCATGTTGACCGAGGCTGTGTGAAAACGTCATTCAAATAGAAGTTTGCAGAAAATCCACCTGATTTCATAAAATTTCAATTCGCTAAAACATTGATTTCATTGAAGCTGAAATTTTGGCGGCTCGGCTTTAATCATAATTTTATCCGTTCTCTGACGTTTTC
>CAZHCO010000213.1:0-6178 GCA_964530965.1 uncultured Aestuariivirga sp.
AACCTGCAAACCGTGGCGTCGCCATGGTATTCCAGTCCTATGCGCTTTATCCACACATGACCGTTCGTGACAATATCAGCTTTGGCCTGCGCATGACCGGCCACGACACGGCCGACATCGAAAGGCGGGTCAAGCACGCGACTGGTTTGCTGCAACTTGGGGCCCTTATGGACCGCAAGCCGTCCCAGCTCTCAGGTGGCCAACGTCAGCGCGTCGCCATCGGCCGCGCCATCGTACGCGAACCGGACGTATTCCTGTTCGATGAACCGTTGTCCAACCTGGATGCGTCGCTGCGCGTTCAAATGCGCATTGAAATTGGCAAGCTGCACCATGATTTGAAGAGCACCATGATCTATGTGACGCATGATCAGGTCGAAGCCATGACAATGGCCGACAGGATTGTGGTTCTCCAAGGAGGTATTATCGAGCAAGTAGGATCTCCGCTGGAACTCTACCACCGTCCCAACAACTTGTTCGTAGCGGGCTTCATTGGCTCGCCAAAGATGAATTTCATTCCGACACGTGTTACATCGGTCAAAGGCAAGACCGTGACCTTGCAGCTGCCTGGTGGGGGAAATATCGCCATTGGCGTGGATGGCAATGCGCCTGCGGCAGGAACCGCCCTGACGCTCGGCGTGCGCCCTGAGCACATCGAACTTGGCGGCAAGGGCAAAGGCGGCGTGAAAGGCGAGGTGCGTGTTGCCGAGTATCTCGGATCCGAAACAATGTTTTATGTCTCACTCGCCGACGGCAGCGAAATATCTGTGAAAGCTGGCGGTCTTGCTGCGGAAAAGGCCGGAGATACGTTGGTGATGAACCTGCCGGTCGCTGCATGTCATTTGTTCGATGAGGCGGGCAAGTCCATTCACAACGGTGATTTGACCCGATAATGCTTGGTGTTTGCTACTATCCCGAGCACTGGCCTGAAGACTGGTGGGAACAGGATGCCAAGCGCATGGGCGAGCTTGGCATATCCTATGTTCGCATCGGTGAATTTGCCTGGTCACGCTACGAACCGCGGCGCGGGCAGTTCGAGTGGGGTTGGCTGGACCGGGCGATAGATATATTGGGCAAGGCTGGCTTGAAGGTCGTGCTGGGCACGCCAACAGCCGCCCCACCAAAGTGGTTGATGGATGAATTTCCCGAAATTGCACCCGTCACCGAACAAGGAAGTCCGCGCGGTTTCGGATCTCGCCGCCATTACACGTTTTCGTCCGAGGTCTATTGGCAGGAAACCCGCCGCATTGTGGAGATACTTGCCAAACGTTATGGCAAGCATCCAGCGGTTGATGGCTGGCAGACAGACAATGAGTATGGCTGCCACGACACAGTTCTGTCCTGGGGACCGGAAGATCTAAAGGCATTCCGCAACTGGCTGCGGCAGACCTATCAATCCACAGATCAATTGAACGAAGCCTGGGGCAATGCTTTCTGGTCCATGGATGTCAGGAGTTTCGACGAAGTGTCGTTGCCAAATCTGACTGTTGCAGAGGCAAACCCTTCGGCGCGCCTTGATTTCTGGCGATTTCATTCATCGCAGGTCGCGGCTTACGATGGAATGCAATGCGAAATCATTCGCACGCATTCGCCGAACCGTTGGGTGACTCACAACTTCATGGGTTTCTTCAACGAATTTGACCATTGGCCATTGGGAGATCACCTCGATCTGGCGTCGTGGGATTCCTATCCGATTGGCTTTGTTGAGCGCTTTCCCTTCTCGGAGGCAGAGCGCAATCGTTGGGCGTCAACTTCGCACCCGGATATAGCAGCATTTCATCACGACCTTTATCGCGGCATCGGCAAGGGTCGTTTCTGGGTGATGGAGCAGCAACCTGGCCCCGTGAACTGGGCGCCGTGGAACCCCGTGCCTGAGCCCGGCATGGTGCGCCTATGGACTTGGGAAGCATTGGCCCATGGCGCGGAGGTTGTCAGCTATTTCCGCTGGCGGCAAGCGACCTTCGCACAAGAACAGATGCACGCAGGACTGAATTTACCGGGCCAGCATGAATACTCACCGGGCGGCAAGGAGGCCGCCGCGGTTGCGGTAGAGTTGAAGGTAATTGGCAACCTTGGCAAGACCGAAAAAGCTTTAGTGGCCTTGGTCTATGACTATGAGTCCTCATGGTACACGCGAATTCAGCCGCAGGGCCAGGACTTTCGCTACCATGAACTGGTGTTCCGCTGGTATGAAGCCGTGCGCAGGCTTGGCCTCGATGTTGACTTCGTAAGGCCAGGAGATTCACTCCAAGGTTACCCGCTTGTGCTGGTTCCAAGCTTGCTCCATGTGTCGGATGCGGCCGAACTAGCCTTCAGGGAAGCGAGCGGTATTGTGCTCTATGGCCCTCGAACCGGGTCTAAGACACGCCATTATGGTATACCAAGCAACATGCCTCCTGGCCCCCTTCAGTCGCTCCTGAAGTCCCGTGTCATTGAGGTGTCGTCCACACGCCCGGGAATTTCTGACAAAGTGAACGGCAAAGTTTCAGGCAAGTCAGAACGCTGGCGCGAGCATATTGAAACGGCGGCCCAGGTTATCGCCAGTTTTGAAAATGGTGATGCAGCATTGGTGGCTAATGGCAAGCATCACTATCTCGCCTGCTGGCCGGATCAGACTCTCATCGGACAAACAGTGGCATTTGCTGCTGGTAAAGCAAAGCTCAAGACCATCAAATTGCCTGAAGGCATCAGGTTGCGCCGCCGGGGCAGCCTGCTGTTTGCCTTCAACTACGGTAGCAAGAATTGGAAACTCCCGGCGGTTGGCAAGCTATTGCTTGGAGGCCGCGAGTTGAAGCCGCAAGAAGTCACAATCGCCCGGAAGTTGTGAAATTGTACTTCGAAGCGAAAATTGGTTTCAGTGCTAACCCGTGTTTGAAGCCAAAACCGGTTAATTCGGACCCGATAGGCACCTCAGGTTGAAGTTTGTTCTTTCGAAAGCCTAAGCAAACGGTTGAAGATGTTATCTGCCCTTCGTGATTTTGGGGCCTGCCGAGTTGAGATCAATGACTGCCCTTGGCCCGTTTGAGACCTCGTGACGAGATTGCGACTTGTCCGCTCATCGATACATAGCTGACGTTCAATCGGTAATGTCAGCTTTTTCATGTAATTGGTCTGCTAAAGGGGAGGAAAGCCGAGATCGTGCGGACTTGGCCCAAACGACGCTGATGACCCTGAGCGGTCATCGGCTGCCTCCACATGACTGAGGTCGCTATCCCGAGACCTTTGTTCGCCGACATCCCAAGGCTGATAGCGGAACTGCGGCCGCCGCCCGATCCATCACCGGCGTGAACGGCACGGTTGTTATGCGTTCCTACAAAAAGCAAAGGGAGAGCTGCGTCTTTAAGAAAGCGAAATCGACATCCCCGGCGCGCAATACGCAGACATCATGGTTTTGGTGGATCGCCGACGTGATTCGCCAATATCCCTTCTTGCAACCGATACCAGTATGCGCAAAACTCGGTTCCCTCAGGCCGGTCAACCGGTGGATGTCGGCTAAGATCACTATCAGCTCAAATCAGTCCTTGCACAACCGGAGCCGTCCACACATGACAGCACCTTCCCGATCATTTCACCGGCCATCAGGAGCGCGCTTGACCGCGCCGCCCCCGAAACGCAAAGACCGAGGACCAAGGCCATGACCCGAGACCCCCGCTATGACATCCTGTTCGAACCTGTCCGTATTGGGCCGGTAACGACGAAGAACCGCTTTTATCAGGTGCCGCACTGCACCGGCATGGGCTGGGCCCGTCCGCGCACGCTGGCCGAGATGCGGGCGGTCAAGGCCGAGGGCGGCTGGGGTGTGGTCCGCACCGAATACTGTTCGATCCACCCGGCGTCGGACGACCAACTGCACATTTCGGCATCGCTCTGGGATGACGGCGATATCCGGTCGCACCGGCTGATGACCGACAAGGTGCACGAACACGGTACGCTCGCGGGGGCGGAACTGTGGTTCGGCGGGGGGCGAAGCGCGAACCTTGCGACGCGATTGGTGTCCTTCGATGTGGCCACGATGCCCAACGCTGTGGGCCATCCGTTCCAGAGCCGCGCCATGGACAGGACCGACATCCGCGATTTCCGCCGCTGGCACCGCAAGGCCGCGCTGCGCGCGCGCGGCGGGGTTCGGCATCGTCTATGTCTATGCAACGCATGGCTATCTGCTGGCACATTTCCTTGATCCCGAGACGAACACCCGCAACGATGAATACGGTGGGTCACTGGAAAACCGCACCCGCCTTGTGCGCGAACTGATCGAGGAGGCCAAGGAGGCCGTGGGCGACCGCTGTGCCGTGGCCGTGCGCTTTGCCGCCGACGAAAAGATCGGCAAGGACGACGCCCCAATCATGGGCGAGCGGAGTGACATGCTGGCGATGATGGCCGAGATGCCCGACCTCTGGGACATCAACATTGCCGACTATTCGCTGGAGATGGGCGCCTCGCGCTTTGTCAAGGAAGGCGCGCTGGAGCCTTACATGAGGTTCGTCCGTTCGGTCACCACGAAGCCCGTGGTGACTGTGGGCCGCTTCACTTCGCCCGACACCATGTTTCGGATGGTTAAGTCCGGGATCACCGATCTGATAGGCGCGGCGCGGCCCTCGATCGCGGACCCCTTTCTGCCGAAGAAGATCGAGGAAGGCCGCCCCGAGGACATCCGCGAATGCATCGGCTGCAACGTCTGCTATTCGGGCGACAGCCTATCAGTGCCGATTCGCTGCACCCAAAACCCGACGATGGGCGAGGAATGGCGGCGGGGCTGGCACCCCGAACGCCTCCAGCCCAGGGGGTCCGACGGGCAGGTGCTGATCGTGGGCGCGGGGCCTGCAGGGCTCGAGGCCGCGCGCGCTCTCGGCCTGCGCGGCTACGGTGTCGCGCTGGCCGAAGCCTCGCGCGTCCTCGGCGGTCGGGTGGTGCGCGAAGCGGCCTTGCCGGGGATGGGCGAATACATCCGCGTACGCGACTACCGCGAAGGCCAGATCCGCAAGATGCCGAATGTCGAGATCTACCTTGAAAGCCGGCTTTCGGCCGAGGACGTGAAGAGCTTCGACGCCCGGCATGTCTGTATTGCCACCGGTGCCCGCTGGCGGCGTGACGTGTGGCGCGGCAAGCGCTTCGAGCCGATCGCGGATCCGGACGTCGAGGTTTTCACTCCCGACGACATAATGGAGGGCCGCCTGCCAAAGGGCCCCACGGTCATCTATGACAGTGACGGCTACTACATGGGCGGCGTCATTGCCGAACGGTTGCGCGCGGCGAGGCTGGAGGTGACGCTGGTGACCCCGAATGACCGGGTCTCGCAATGGGCCGCGAATACCGGCGAAAGGTGGCGCGTGCCGGGGCATCTGTTGGGACTTGGCATCAGGCTGATCACCACGCATGGGCTGTCGCATTTCGACCGGCGTGAGGTGACGATCACCTGCGAACACTCGGGGGTCGAGACCACGCTGCCTGCCACGGGGCTGGTGGTGGTGGGGCACCGCGCGCCGGTCGATGACCTGTACCACGCGTTGCGCAGCCTGTACGAGCCACAGGGCGGCACATTGCCCTTCACGCTGTCGCGCATCGGCGATTGCGAGGCTCCGGCGATCATCGCGGCGGCGACATATGCCGGGCATCGCTATGCGCAGGAACTGGACATGGTGGTGGATATCGACCTGCCGATACGGCACGAAAAGATCAATGTAGGGATGGTTTCGCCCGAAGAATGATTGGCTGCGGCGGACTGAGGGTTCCTTCGACATCTGCAGGCGCGGCGCGAGCCGTGGAGGCTTCGGCTCCGCAAGGAAACCGGAAGGTCGGTATTATCTGGCATAGGCAGGGGCCCGGCAAGAGCAGCGGCGTTTGAGGATGGCCTGACGATCAGCTGCACGAAAGCTGCTGTCCCTCGTCATCAACGGCGATTCAATCACATAAGAATTGTTTCAGGCGTCAGTGTTTACAAGGACTTCTGGCAACTAACAAAAATGAAGCATTACCTCTGTCATTGGGGATTTAGAAAGCCGAGTAAAATCGCCGGAATATCGGCTGTGGGTAGTCCGCTTCTGGTCGAGGCTGTGTGAAAACGTTATTCGAATCTAGATTTGGAGCAAATCTACTTGATTTCAGAAAATTACAATTTGCTAAAGCATTGAATTCATTGAAGCGGAAATTTGGGAGGTTCGGCTTTAATCTTGGTTCGGTCCGT
>CAZHCO010000214.1:0-2856 GCA_964530965.1 uncultured Aestuariivirga sp.
GGCGATTTCTTCGCCGTCTTTCGCCATGCGCGCGTGGATATTGCCCTTCACCTTGTCCGCATCGAAGACATGCAACGGCCTGCCATAGGCAAAGGTGATGTAGTTGGTGATGTCAACGAGTGCAGAAATGGGGCGAAGTCCGATGGCCTTCAGTCGCCGCTGCAGCCATTCCGGCGACGGTCCATTTTTTACACCCTTGATATAGCGCCCGACAAAAAGCGGGCAGGGCTTTGTATCTTCAAAATCGAGCGAGACCTTGATAGGGGAATCAAAGGATCCCGCAACGGGCTTCGCAGCAAGCGGCTTCAGCTTGCCCAGCCCCTTCGCAGCAAGATCGCGCGCGATGCCGTAAATGCCCAGCGCATCAGGGCGGTTCGGCGTTACCTTCACATAGATCATCGGGTCATCAAGCCCGAGAGCCTTCACCGCAGGCGTGCCAATGGGCCAATCGCCCTGCAGGTCGATGATACCGTCATGCTCCTGGCTGATCTGCAATTCACGCTCCGAGCACAGCATGCCCTGGCTTTCCTGCCCGCGGATCGTGCCTTTTTCCAGCGTGATGCCTGTGCCCGGAATGTAGCTTCCCGGCAGCGCCATAATGCCCTTCATGCCCGTGCGCGCATTCGGCGCGCCACAGACAATCTGAAAAATACCCGTATCCGTCTCGACCTTGCACAGCCTGAGTTTGTCCGCATTAGGATGCTTCACCGCTTCAATGACATAGGCCACCTTGAAGGGGGCGAGCAGCTTTGTCTTATCAACAACCTCTTCAACCTCAAGACCAACGCCAATAAGCCCATCGACAATTTGCTCAAGCGACGCCGTCGTATTGAGATAATCCTTCAGCCAGGAAAGAGTGAATTTCATGACAGGCCCCCCGGCAGGGTCGGCACATTCAAGGCCTTGAATCCGTAATGCCGTAGCCAGCGCAGATCGGCCTCGAAGAAGGCGCGCAGATCTGGAATGCCGTATTTCAGCATGGCGATACGGTCGAGCCCCATGCCGAAGGCATAGCCCTGGTACTTATCTGGATCGAGGCCGCCGGCCTTGATCACATTGGGATGCACCATTCCGCTGCCCAGGATTTCCAGCCACGACGAACCCTGGCCGATTTTCACCTGTCCATTTTCCCATGAGCAGTTGATATCAACTTCCATGGAGGGCTCCGTGAACGGAAAATGCGAGGCGCGGAAACGCATCTTCACATCGTCAATCTCAAAGAAACTCTTGCAGAATTCCGCAAGGATCCATTTGAGATGGCCCATGTGGGTTGTCTCATCAATGACCAGGCCTTCGATCTGGTTGAACATCGGCGTATGCGTCATGTCACTGTCGTTGCGGAAAGTGCGCCCCGGCGCGATGATGCGGATGGGTGGCTTCTGCGTAAGCATGGTGCGGATTTGTACCGGCGACGTATGCGTGCGCAAAACCATGCGGCTGCCGTCCGACTTCTCATTGAAATAGAACGTGTCGTGCTCCTGCCGCGCCGGATGCTCCGGCGGAATGTTGAGCGCGGTAAAATTATGGAAATCATCTTCGATATGCGGGCCTTCCGCCACGGCAAAACCGAGATCGCCAAAAATCTGCACCACTTCTTCCCACACTTGGCTGACGGGATGAACCGTGCCGCGTGGTTCACTACGCGCCGGCAAGGTCACATCAATTTTTTCAGAAGCCAAACGTTGCTCTAGCTGGGCTTCCTGCAGCACGGCTTTGCGCGCCGTAATCGCTTCCGTCACCTTGTCTTTCAACACATTGAGCGCCGCACCGGCTTCTTTGCGCGCATCAGGGCTCATCGCACCCAGGGCTTTCATCTGCTCGGAGATGGAGCCCTTCTTGCCCAGCGTTGCAACACGCAGCGCTTCTAGCGCCGCTTCATCAGAAGCGCTTGCCACCTGGTGCAGGATATCCTGTTCGAGACTCATGGGAATTTTGGTCCTTGAAACGAATTGGCCGGACCCCGATTGCTTAACGCAACCAACCGGCCCGGCCAAGGAATTCTAAAGTCGTGAGCGTTTGCCTATTGAGCAGCCTTGGCCTTCTCAACCAGCGCGGCAAAACCAGCAGGATCATGGATCGCAAGATCAGAAAGAACCTTGCGGTCAACTTCGATGCCGGCCTTGTCGAGCCCGTAAATAAATCGGCCATAGGTGAGGCCCAATTCGCGGGTGGCCGCATTGATGCGCTGAATCCACAGGGCGCGGAAATTTCGCTTCTTGGTGCGGCGGTCACGGTAGGCATATTGTCCGGCCTTTTCCACCGCCTGCACGGCAACGCGGAAAACATTCTTGCGGCGGCTGAAATAGCCCTTCGCTTGGGCGATGACTTTCTTGTGGGACTTGCGGGCGACAGTGCCGCCTTTTGAACGTGGCATGGGAGCTCTCCTTAACGGGCGTAGGGCATGTGGATTCTGACGAGACCCGTATCACCGGGGGACAAAATCTTGGTGCCGCGCTGGTTGCGGATCTGCTTGTTGGTGCGCTTGATCATGCCATGTTGCTTTCCAGCTCCGGCGGCACGAATCTTGCCGGAAGCTGTCATTTTGAAGCGCTTCTTGGCCGAGGATTTCGTTTTCATCTTGGGCATTTGGCTTGGTCCTTTCAAAGCAATAGCAAGCCGCCATGGCATGCCCTTTACATGGCCAGGCGGCTTGATGGGGGCTGTTAAGCAGAAATTCGGGGGAGATGCAACATGCCCGGATTTTTGGCTTGGTCTATTTGAAAAGCGCATTAACCAGGAGGTATTATATTACCACTTAGAGCCGAGTTCTGGCCTGCTGCAAAGGATGCGTATATTTTGATTTCGTCGAAAAGTATGTTTCATATCGCCGTAATGACGATATGAAACAGGATAACC
>CAZHCO010000215.1:0-1785 GCA_964530965.1 uncultured Aestuariivirga sp.
CGATTGCGATTTCAACGACCTCCGCTTCTCGAAGCTGATCATCATGGACGGCAAGAACCTGGTGGAGAACAAGCTCACCGACTCCCACTGGTTCATCGAGACCATGGAGCGAGGGGGCAAGATCGTGGTGATCGCCCCCGAATACGGCCCGCCCTCCACCAAGGCCGACTACTGGATCCCCATCAGGCCCCAGACCGACGCCGCGCTCTTCCTCGGTATCACGCGGCTGATGATGGAAAAGAAGCAGTTCGACCCCGAGTTCGTCAAGTCGTTCACCGACTTCCCGCTCCTCGTCCGCAAAGACACCCTGAAGCGCCTGAGGGCCCACGAGGTGTTCCCCGACTACAAGAGTCCGCTCTCGGAGGACGGCCCCTCGGTCAAGGTGCAAGGCTTCACCAAGGAACAGCACGCGAAGCTGGGCGACTACGTAGTGTGGGACGAAAGAGACAACGCCCCGAAGGCCGTGACCCGCGACCACGTGGGCAAGCGCATGGCCGCGAGCGGAATCTCACCCGCTCTCGAGGGCACGTACAAGATCAAGCTCGCGAACGGACAGGCCGTGGAGTGCGCCACCCTTTGGACGCTGTACCAGGTCCACCTCAAAGACTACGACCTCGACAGCGTGGCCGACATCACACGTTCCCCGAAGGACTTGATCGAGCGTCTCGCCGAGGACATCGCGACCATCAAGCCCGTGGCCATCCACCAGGGCGAGGGCATCAACCACTGGTTCCACGCCACCGAGATGAACCGGGCGGCCTACCTGCCGCTCATGCTCACCGGCAACATCGGCAAGCCGGGCGCGGGCTGCCACACCTGGGCCGGCAACTACAAGGCCGCGCTCTTCCAGGGCTCGCCGCGGACCGGGCCCGGCTTCAAGGGCTGGGTGGCCGAGGACCCGTTCCATCTGACGCTCGACGCGAACGTGCCCGGCAAGGAGGTCCACGCCCACGCCTACACCAAGGACGAGGAGCCCGCCTACTGGAACCACGGCGACAAGGCCTTGATCGTGGATACCCCGAAGCACGGGCGCAAGAACTTCACGGGCGAGACCCACATGCCCACGCCCACGAAGGCCATGATCTTCAACAACGTGAACCTCATCAACAACGCCAAGTGGGCGTACGAGATGATCAAGAACGTCAACCCGGGCGTGGAGCTGATCGTCTCCATGGACATCCAGATGACGGCCTCCATCGAGTACGCCGACCTGGCCCTGCCCGCCAACTCCTGGCTCGAGTTCGAGGGCCTCGAGGTCACCGCGAGTTGCTCGAACCCATTCCTCCAGATCTGGAAGGGCGGCATCCCGCCGGTCTTCGACAGCAAGGACGACCTCACGATCCTGGCCGGCATCGCGAAGGCGCTCGCCGAGGTCACCGGGGACCAGCGCTTCGTCGACATGTTCCATTTCGAGCACGAGGGCAAGCGCGACGTATACCTGCAACGACTGCTCGACACCTCGACCACGACCTCAGGCTACAAGCTCACCGACATCATGGCCGGCAAGTACGGCCCCTCGGGTGGGGCCCTCTTGAACTTCCGGACCTACCCGCGGATCCCCTTCTACGAGCAGGTCACGGACGACGAGCCGTTCCATACCGACACCGGCCGGATGCACGCCTACGCCGACGTCCCCGAGGCCATCGAGTACGGCGAGAACTTCATCGTCCACCGCGAGGGCCCGGAGGCGACACCGTACCTGCCGAACGTGATCGTCAGCACCAACCCCTTCGTCCGGCCCGAGGACTACGGCATCTCGCGGAGCGCCGAGCACTGGGACGATCG
>CAZHCO010000216.1:0-1143 GCA_964530965.1 uncultured Aestuariivirga sp.
ACGACGAGGAACAGGCGGTTCTCCGCCGCCACTTGGCCCATGAACTCGGTCGCCGGTCCCGGCACGTCGATGGCGGATTCGAAGTAGCGGCGGAAGTCGTCCCGGCCCTTGGCCGTGCGGCTGCCGATTCGGGCGCCGAAATCGAGGCCCTTCGGGTAGGCGGAGACGAACGCCTCCGGGAACACCGCGATCCTGGCCCCGCGCCGGCCCGAGTCGGCGGCCAACGCGCGCAGCTTTTGCAAGGTCCGCTCGGCGTCGAAGCCGGCCGACGCCGCCTGGACCACGGCGGCGGTGAAACGGGTCATGGGCTTTTTCCTTCCCTGGTCTCGGCCGGGCGCACGGCGCACAGGCTTTGGCGCACCATGGGCGGCTCGCCCACCTCGCCGAATTCATAGGCGCGGACTTCCAATTTGCCCCGCACGGCTTCGAGCAATTCGCCGGGCCGCAGCAAATGATCCGGGTTCCTGGGCCGCCCATGACGTTCCTGCCCGACGGCGAAAGTGTCGTAGAGCAGCACGCCACCCGGCGCCACGGCGGCGATCAGGTCCAGAAACAGCGGCCGCCACAGATAATTGACCACCACCACGGCGCTGAACCGGCGCCCGCCAAAGGGCCAGACGCTGCCCGGCGCGCCCTGCACGCCTTGCGTGCCAAGCACGCGGGGTGCGCCAGATATAACAGCGATGGCGGCTGCGCCGCCCGGCGCGCTTTGCGCGCCAGACATTCCACCAAGGGCGGCTGCGCCGCCCGGGCCCTCCAGGTCCGCTTGCACCAATTCGAGGTCCGGCCGGCCGGAAAGCGCCGCCATGCCGCTTATGTCGATGTCCACCGCCGTCACTTTATGACCGCGTTCGAGGAAGAAAAGGCTGTGCCGTCCCTGGCCGCAGGCCACGTCCAGGACCGGCGCCCCTGGGGGAACCAAGTGCGCAAAACGCGCGATCCACGGCGAGGCTTGCGGTCCGCATGCCGGCGATGGCCGCAACCCGGTGTCCGGCTGCGGCCCCGAGGTCTTCTCTTTCGCGCCCGGCGGCGTCATGCGAAAATATGCGGCATGTTATTAAGCATCGGGGTCGATGTTCTTGCTGTTCGGCCCATTTTACCCTGGTTGCTCCGATGATGGTGTACGATCTCAAGTGCCGCCGC
>CAZHCO010000217.1:0-3711 GCA_964530965.1 uncultured Aestuariivirga sp.
GGAAGTAAAATGGAGCCTGAGCTTTTCCTGCAGGGATTCGATGGGCGCCCAACCCGCGATAAGCCATGACCCGTCGGCCCGCTCGACAAATTCCGGTTCCGGCTCCCGCCGTTCCTCCCGGAAAGTGCCAACGATAGCTTCAAGAATGTCAGCTGTTGTCACAATGCCTTCGAAGTGGCCGTACTCGTCATAGACGAGGCCAAAATGAACTTCGGATTTCTTGAGGATGTTCACAATATCCAGTGCATCGAATGATTCGGGAATGGCGGGAGCCTTTTTCACCAGTTGCCTGATGTTTTTGATTTTTCTGCGAACGGCAGCGGCGGCCAGATCCTTGACTTGCAGGACGCCAACAATGTTCTCCGGCGAGTCCTTGTAGACGACGAAGCGGGAATGCCCGGTCTTCGCGATCAACTGGCCGACTTCTGCGGGCGAGGAAGCAATATCGAGCATCTGAACATCGGCGCTCGGGATCATCACGGATTTTGCCGGGCGGTCGCCCAGCTTCATTACGCCCGCAATCATGGTTCTTTCTTCCGGCTCAATGACCCCCGCCGACTCGGCTTCGGCAATCAAGGAATGGATTTCGGCGTCGGTAACCGTATCACTGCGCGCACCGCTCCAGCCAAGGGCGGACAGCACCAGCTTTCCCGACTGGTTGAGGAACCACACGATAGGTGCCGCGACTTTGGCCAGCAGCGTCATGGCGGGGGCCACGAGGCAGGCAATCCGCTCGGGATTGCGCAAGGCAATCTGCTTGGGCACCAGCTCACCGATGATGAGCGAAAGATAAGTGATCAGGCCGATGACCAAACCGTAGCCCAGGGCTTCCGAGATGGTTTCCGAAAGGCCAAAACCACGAAACCAAAGCGATGTGCGCTCACCCAAGGCAGCTCCTGAAACAGCGCCTGCCAGAATGCCAATGAGCGTAATGCCGATTTGAACGATTGAGAGGAAGCGCCCTGGATCGGACGCCAGCACCATCGCGCGCTTTGCACCGGTCGCGCCTTGATCCGCCATGGCGCGGAGCTTCGGCATTCTCGACGAAGCAATTGCAAGTTCAGACATTGCGAGCAGACCATTCAGAATTGTCAATGCAACAACGAGAAGGATTTCAAAATATGCCATAAGTGATCTGTGATCTCCAAGTTGTTGGGTTGCCGGTTTTCTACCCTAATACCAAGACATTAGCGGAAGACGTTATGCCACAAAATGGTTGACAGGCGCATATCATAAATTGACAAAGGCGTCGGGAAAGGCTGTCTTAATTGTCTTTGTTTTGAGGGGTTTGCGATGAAGACGGGATTTAACCTGCTGCTGTGGACGACCCATGTTACGGCTGAGCATACGGCCATTCTGAAGGGCATCAAGAAGGCTGGCTATGAAACGGTGGAAATTCCGGTGTTCGAGGGCACGCCTGAACATTTTGCCAAGCTTGGCGACCTGCTTGACAAGCTGGGCCTTGAACGCAGCGTGGTGAGCGTGATTGGCCCCTCGGGGAAAAATCCGCTTTCAGCGGACAAGGCGGCGCGGGCAGCGGCGGTGGATTATACGAAATGGGTTATCGATTGCACGCGTGCGCTTGGCGCCAAGGCGATTGTGGGGCCGATGCATTCGGAAATTGGATTTTTTTCTGGCAATGGACCGACGGCCGCCGAAATCAAGCGCGGCATTTCCTTTCACCGCAAGGTAGGCGACTATGCAGCAAAGCATGACGTGCGTTTTGCCGTTGAGGCAATAAATCGCTTCGAATGCTATTTCGTCAATACCATGGCGCAGCTTGCAGACTATCTTGATGAGGTTGACCATCCGGCGATCAAGGGCATGTATGATACGTTCCATGCCAACATCGAGGAGAAGGATCCCATCGCCGCAATCAAGACGATCAAGAAGCACATGATCCATGTGCATATTTCGGAGAATGACCGGGGCACGCCGGGCAAGGGCCATGTGCCGTGGGAGGCGACTTACAAAGCGCTGCGCGCCGCCAAGTATGATGGCTGGCTGACAATTGAGGCGTTTGGCCGGGCGTTGCCTGCATTGGCGGCGGCGACGCGTGTGTGGCGCGATTTTTTTCCTTCGCAAGAGAGTGTTTATATTGAGGGCCTGAAGCAGATGAAAACCGGCTGGGCCCGCGCGAAGTGAGTTGAGCTTGGGCAAGGTCTACATCATCGGCACGCTGGACACCAAAGAGGCGGAGCTACGCTATGCCAAGCGCCGGGCCGAGAAGGCGGGTGCGAAAGTTGTGCTCGTTGATGTCTCCACAACGGCGAGCAAGGCGAAAGCCGATGTGAGTGCCAGCGAAGTTGCGCGGCATCATTCTAAAGGTGTAGTGGCGGTGTTGGGGCTTTCTGATCGGGGTGCGGCAGTCGGGGCCATGGCGGAAGCGTTGTCGCGGTTCATGGTTAGCCGCAAGGATGTAGGCGCCGTCCTCGGGCTTGGCGGTTCGGGTAATACGGCAATCGTGACGGCGGCCATGCGGGCGTTGCCGGTGGGTGTTCCGAAGCTCATGGTTTCCACCGTGGCATCGGGAAATGTGGCACCCTATGTGGGACCGTCGGACATTGCGATGATGTATGCTGTTGTTGATGTGGCGGGGCTCAATGCGATTTCACGCAAGGTGATTGCCAATGCGGCGCTCGCCGCGGCGGGCATGGCGCTTAACACCATTAAGCGGGGGAAGGCGGACAAACCGGGTGTTGGTCTCACCATGTTTGGGGTGACGACGGCCTGCATCACGCAAATCCGCCAGCGGATTGAGAAAGATTTTGAATGCTTTGTATTTCATGCGACGGGAACGGGCGGCCAGTCCATGGAAAAGCTGGTGGACTCGGGGCTTCTTGAAAGTGTCATCGATATCACCACGACGGAAGTTGCGGATTATTTATTTGGCGGGGTTCTGCCCTGCACGGAGGACCGCTTTGGCTCGATTATTCGACGCAAGGTTCCCTATGTGGGTTCGGTTGGTGCTGTCGATATGGTGAATTTCGGGGCGCGGGAAACGGTACCCAAAACTTTTGAGGGTCGTAATTTTTACATCCACAATCCGCAAGTGACCCTGATGCGGACAACGCCTGCGGAAAACCGCGCCATTGGCACATGGATTGTTGAGCGGCTTAACCGCATGACGGGGCCTGTGCGGTTTCTGCTGCCGCTGAAAGGTGTGTCGGCCATTGATGCCACAGGACAGCCCTTTCATGACGAGGAAGCGGATGCGGCACTTTTTGCGGCCATTCGTGGAGGCTGGGTTCCCGCGAAAAACCGCAAACTTGTTGAAGTCGATGCCCATATCAACGACCCTGCTTTTGCGGCAGAAGCCGTCAAACAATTCAAGGCGATAGTGTGAGGAAAGATGGCTAGGATTGAACGCAAGGTCTTGCTGAAGAAATTCCGCGGCATGATTGCCAAGCGGCAGCCGATCATCGGCGGCGGCGCGGGCACGGGGCTTTCGGCCAAATGCGAAGAGGCGGGCGGGATTGACCTCATCGTCATCTACAACTCCGGGCGCTACCGCATGGCGGGGCGAGGTTCGCTGGCAGGGTTGCTGGCTTACGGCAATGCCAACGACATCGTGCAGGAAATGGCGCGGGAGGTGTTGCCCGTGGTGCAGCACACCCCTGTGCTTGCGGGAGTGAATGGAACAGATCCTTTCGCCATCATGGATCACCTGCTTGATCATCTGAAGGCGCTTGGCTTTTCCGGGGTGCAGAA
>CAZHCO010000218.1:0-1740 GCA_964530965.1 uncultured Aestuariivirga sp.
AAACCCAATACCCATGTTGCCGCCGCTTTGACTGAAGATCGCCGTATTGATCCCGACTAATTCGCCACGCACGTTGACTAATGCGCCGCCGGAATTGCCCGGGTTGATTGCCGCATCAGTTTGGATGAAGTCTTCGTATTCGGCAATACCCATGCTGGCTCGTCCGACAGCACTGACAATCCCCATCGTCACGGTCTGGGTCAACCCGAATGGACTCCCCACAGCCAACACAAATTCCCCGACCTCCAGTTGGTCGGAATCGGCCCAGGGAATGGTTGGGAGCCCAGTCGCTTCGATTTTCACGATCGCGATATCCGTCTTCGCATCGGTTCCAATCAGCTTGCCCTTAAACTCCCGCTTGTCCGGCAAAAAGACCCGAATCTCGTCGGCCTTGTTCACCACATGATTATTGGTGACGATCAATCCATTGGATTCCACAATGACCCCGGACCCCTGGCCCCGCTCTTTTGGCTCTCGCTGCGGGGCATCACGATCACGCTTGAAAAATTCATCGCCGAAGAACTTGCGGAAAAACGGGTCGTCGAGCGGCGAACCGTGTGGATTCTCTCCGGGTTTCCCGCTTCGCGTCGCCGCAATGTTGACAACCGCCGGCTTCACCGATTTTGCAATCTCAACGAAATTTTTCCCGCTCCCCCCTGTCATCGGCAACTGTGGCGCAGTAGCCACGGGACGAACGATAGAGTTGGGAATCGGCTCAGGCCCGGCCGTGCCGGTCGGCAGCCAACCCATGTCGGATGCCACTATGATCCCGATGATGATCCCTCCAGTGACCAAGGTAAACGGAACCAGCCATGCACGCACGAGTTTCATAGGTGATCCTTGCTCTTCATCCCTCGTGAACCGAACGATTCACGCACACAATTGGTGCATCCGCCGCGTCACGGCATCTCGCCGGAATACATCCCCATGATGGTATGGAGAAACTTTATCGCCTCCGCTTTAGGCCGTTGGAACGAGTTCCGCCCGATGATGGAGCCAAACCCGCCGCCGTCACGAATGGCGCGCGCCTCCTCAAACACATGCTGGTCCTCGCTCTTGGCCCCTCCGGAGAAAATGACGATCCGGCGCCCGTCGAACGAGCTCTGCACCACATGCCTGACCCGCTCCGCCAGGGTCGTGATCGGAATCTTGGACGATTCGTACACTTTCTTCGCCGCGGGCTGTTCAAGATGCGCAGTGGGAAGCTTGACCTTAATGACATGAGCGCCTAGCTGAGCCGCAATCTGCGCCCCATACGCCACCACATCGATCGCCGTCTCCCCTTCCTTACTGAGTACCGACCCGCGCGGGTACGACCACACAACGACCGCCAAGCCACAGTCCTTGGCCTCTTCTGCAATCGCGCGCAATTGTTCATACATGGCGTTGCAGTGCGATGACCCTGGATAGATCGTGAATCCGACCGCCGAACAACCGAGCCGGAGCGCGTCCTTCACGCTGCCGGTGATCGAGGGCAAGGGGTCTTTCTCGTCATGCAAGACATCGTGATTGTTCAACTTCAGAATGAGCGGAATCCGGCCGGCGAACTCAGCGGCGCCGGCTTCGAGAAATCCCAGCGGAGCCGCGTAGGCATTGCAGCCGGCATCGATGGCCAATTGAAAATGATAGTGGGGATTGTACCCCCCTGGATTGGAGGCAAAGCTCCGGGCCGGACCATGCTCGAATCCCTGATCGACCGGCAGGATGACCAGCTTACCCGTGCCGGCCAGCTTGCCCGAT
>CAZHCO010000219.1:0-7691 GCA_964530965.1 uncultured Aestuariivirga sp.
CCCCGTTCTTTCGCGTCGCGGTCTGCTGGCGGCAACTGCGGTTGCGGCTATGGGTACGGCCAAGGCCGTTGCCCAAGAAACGCAACCTGCAAAGATTGACATTTCCTCCCTGCCACGGGTGAAACAAACCATGGTGGCCCCCCCATTCCTGCCTGAGCATGAGCAAGTGGCAGTGGGCGGGCCGAAGATCGTAGAAGTGACGTTTGTCATCGAAGAAAAGAAAATGGTGATCGACAGTGAAGGAACAGAAGTATGGGCGCTGACCTTTAATGGCTCTGTGCCAGGCCCCATGATCGTGGTGCACGAGGGTGATTACGTTGAACTCACCTTAAAAAACCTCGCCACCAACCTCATGGAACACAATATTGATTTCCACGCCTCGACGGGAGCTCTCGGCGGCGGTGCGCTGACCAAGGTGCTGCCTGGCGAACAGGCGATACTGCGCTGGAAAGCGGTGAAGCAGGGCGTGTTTGTCTATCACTGCGCCCCGGGCGACATCATGATCCCCTACCATGTTGTCCACGGCATGAATGGTGCCGTAATGGTGCTGCCGCGCGATGGCTTGAAGGATGGCAAGGGCAATCCTCTGAAGTATGACCACGCTTATTACATTGGCGAGCAGGACTTTTATATCCCGCGCGACGAGACGGGTGCCTTCAAGAAATACGAGTCGGCGGGCGAGAACCTGTCCGACGCCCTTGAAGTCATGAAGACGCTGACGCCAACCCATGTTGTCTTCAATGGTGCCGCGGGTGCATTGACTGGCGATGCCGCCCTGAAGGCCAAGGTGGGTGACACCGTGCTCTTCATTCATGCGCAAGCCAACCGGGATACCAGGCCCCATCTCATTGGCGGCCACGGCGACTATGTCTGGGACACCGGATCTTTTGCCGATGTGCCGGCAACCGGGCTTGAAACCTGGTTCATCCGTGGCGGCTCGGCAGGCGCAATGATGTATAAGTTCCGCCAGCCCGGCATCTACGCCTATGTCAATCACAACCTCATTGAGGCGGTGATGCTGGGTGCCACGGCTCATGTCGTGGTGGACGGCGAATGGGACGATGACCTGATGATGCAGGTTGCCAAGCCGGCACCACTTACGAATTGAGAACGCGCCCATGATCCGGACTGGCATTGTGTTTCTTGTTGCGGCACTGGCGCTGAGCTGGCCCGGAACTGCGCGCGATGCCGGTCCAAGGATGCAAATGGTTGCCGTCGCAGTTGCCGGGCATGCGTTGCAGGTTTCGCGTCATGAAGTCACTGTCGCCTCCTGGCGGCAATGCTTTGCGGAAGGGGGCTGCTCCCATATGCCAGTCAGTCCTTCGGTCTCGGATCAACTGCCGGTGACGGGTGTCAATTGGTTTGACGTAAACGAATATCTCAACTGGGCCAATGCACGCGATGGCGGAGGCCTGCGCCTGCCGACACTTGACGAGTGGCGCGTGATTGCCCGCGCGCTCGCCCATGAAAAACCGGCCCCGCTGTTCACCGATCCACGCCTTGCCTGGGCCGCAAACTATGGCCAGGAGATTGCGCAATCTGGCCCGCCACGCGTTGTTGGCTCATTCTCAGCAACGCCCGAAGGCATTTCCGATCTCGATGGCAATGTCTGGGAATGGACCTCGAGCTGTGCCAAGCCCGGATTCGGCGACCTGTGCCCCGCCTATATCGCTGCAGGCGAACACGAAGCGGCGGTTTCGGTCTTCGTGCGTGACCCGGCTTCCGGCGGCTGCGCCACGGGAACTCCGCCAACACACCTGGGTTTCAGGCTTGTGGCCGATGGGCCGGGGCCAACTACCTGATCATGTAAGCCTTGCGGATGGTTTCATGCACTTTGCAGGTGCCGCGCCAGTCCTTTGGAAAGAAGGCGACCGTATCCGGCACGATCTCGATCACTTCGCCGGATTCATGGGTATAGGTGCATCGGCCCAGCAGGAAGTGGCAGAACTCGTCGCTGGTCACATGGCAGTTCCAGTATCCCGGTGTGCAGATCCAGATGCCGGATTCGCTTTGGCCATTGGGACCCTTGAAGATCACCACGCCGCTGGTGCGCGATTCCCCTTCAATCATGGTGGGGATGATGCCCCAGTCCTTGAACGGGCCTTCATAGGTTGCGGGATTTTTCAGGTGCGGTGCGGAAGATGTAAGGTTCATTTCTATCTCAACATGTAAACATTGCGCATGGTCTGGTGAACGGTGCAAACGCCTTTCCAACCCGCGGGAAACAGCACCATGGTCCCGGCACTCACGTCAATAACGTCGCCGGAAACATGGGTGTAAGTAGCGCGGCCTGATACGAAGTGGCAGAGCTCGTCGCGGGGAATCTCAAGCGGCCATGAACCTTCCGTGCATTGCCACAGGCCCACTTCCGGCTGGCCATCGGGACCCTTGTGCAGCAGCACGCCATCGTTCTTCGAATTTCCGGCAATGGGGTTGGGCTGATGGCCCCAATCCTTAAGCGGGCCTGCGAACGTTGCAGGCGCTTGCAAGTGCGGCGCGGAACTGTCGAGCTTTGTGGGCATCACGCGATCTTCCGGCGGGTGAGACCGTCAATGATCTTGGCGGCCTTGGTTGGCCCGTGTTCAGCCCGCATGGACTTGGATGTCTTCTGCAGCTTTGCCTTCATCTTCTTGTCCGTCAGCATGGCAATAATCTTGGCCGCCAGCTCATCGTCGGTCCAAGTGTAGCGGTCAACCTTGAAGCCGTGGCCGGTTTCCTCAACCCTTGTGGCATTGTCGTGGCCATCCCAGACATAGGGCATGATGATGGCGGGCTTGCCGAAATAGAGGCATTCGGTGAATGAGTTGTTGCCGCCATGGTGGATGACACCATCGACTTTTGGAATAACCGAGGGCTGCGGATACCACTTGTCGATCAACACATTGGGCGGAACATCCGTGTACTGATCAAGATAGTCGCCGACATTGACCAGCGCCCGCACCGGCATTTTTCCGATGACATTGATCACCCGCTTCAGCAATTCCGTATCGCCGGAGCCCAGCGAGCCATAGCTCACATAGAGCAGGGGCTTGTCGTTATTCGCCTGGAACTGCGGCACTTTGTAGGGCGCATCTTTCCGCACGCAGCCTTCGAGATATTGGAATTGTTTGGGCGAAAGCTTGTGCCGCCGCTTGAATTTCGCGGCCGTGGGATAAAGAAGGATATTCATGTGGGGGCTGGCTTCAAAAAATTGGCCCAGCGGATATTTCTTCTCGCCCACCGATTTCAGGAAGGCATTGAACACATCATGGATCGGCTTGATCGTGGCGTTGAAGTGCTTGCGATATTTGGCAAAGCCCTTTTTGTCTTTCTCGCCACAGCCCGAGAGATGGGGCGGAATATCCGGGTCCTCTATCTCGTTCTCCGAGCACGAGATGACGCGCACCCACGGCTTCTTGTTGTCGCGCCCATAGCGCTTGATCGCCGGAAACAGGATGACATTGTCAACGCAGACAACATCGGGCTTCACCTCTGAGAGCACGGAGGGCAAATCCTTCTCCGCCCATTTCGCCGTCTCGACGATCATCTCCCAGCAGCCCTTCACATAATTGTCGATCTGGTCGTAAGGCGATTTGCGGAAATTCGGAATGTGGCCATTGATGAAATCCACCCAAAACTTGGCCATTTCCTCAGGCGGCATGGGCGCCGACAGGTTCACCGCATGGGCCTCAAAACCATAGCCCTTGTAGACATCAAGAAAGCCGGGGTCGGAAAGAAAAACCACCTTGTGGCCGAGCTTTTTCAGCGCCTGGCCGATGCCAACGGAATTGAGCGCCGGCCCGAAGGCCGCCTCGGGAAAAAGGGCGATAACTTTCTTCGATTTTTTCTTGGCAGGCGTTTTCGCCATAGTTTTCTCCTTAATTAGATGAGCCTTCAGGCCCCTGGAATACGTCCACTGTTCAATCGTTGGGCCAAAAACACAAGCATAAAGCTCACGAACATGACAATGCTTGCCATGGCATTGATCTCCGGGGTCACGCCAAAGCGGATCATGGAATAGATCTGCATGGGAAGCGTTGTCGACGCCTGTCCGGCGCCTGCGGTGAAATAGGCGATGATGAATTCATCAATGGAAAGTGTGAAGGCCAGAAGTGCTGCTGCTATGACCGATGGCAGGATCAGGGGCAGGGTGATCTTCCTGAATGTCATGAGGTGGCCAGCGCCTAGGTCGCGGGAAACTTCGGTGAGTGACCAGTCGAAGCCTTTCAGCCTGGCCCGTACGACGGCGCATACGAAGGCAATATTGAACACCACATGGGCCAGGATGATCGAATGCAGGCCTAGGGTGAATTTGATGAGCGTAAAAAAGGTGAGGAGGGCGATGGCCAGCACGATATCCGGCACAACCATGGGTGCAAACAGCAGCGCATCGCGTGCCGCAGATGGTTTTGCCCGTTCTACGCCCAGCGCCAGCAGGGTGCCAAGCACCGTTGCGATGATTGTTGAAATCGAAGCGACGACGGCCGAATTCCAGGCCGAGGCAAGTATTTTGGGGTTGCTGGCCATTTTGCCATACCATTCCAGCGAAAACCCTGACCAGACCGTGGGCAGGCCCGCCCGGTTGAACGACAGCGCCATGAGCACGGCAATTGGAGTATAGAGAAATATGTAGGTGGCACCGAGATGTGCCTTGAGGAGCCTAGACATGTTCGCCCCGCGCACGGCCTGCAGCGACTGCCTGCATGAAAAGGGCAAGCATCATGAGGGCGATCAGCAATGCGGAGAGCGTTGCGCCGAATGGCCAATCCCGCGCCGAGAGGAACTGGTCATAGATCAGGTTGCCGATCATCTGCTGCTTGCCACCGCCAAGGAGATCAGGCGTTATGAAGTTCCCGATCGACAGCACGAAGACGAAAACCGCGCCCGCCGCCACCCCTGCCGCGGTCAGCGGCAAGGTGATTTTGAAAAATGTCGTAATGGCCGTGGCGCCGAGATCACGCGAGGCTTCCGCATAGGAAGGATCAAGCCTTTGCAGCGCTGAGTAAATGGCAAGGATGACGAAGGGCGTGTAGTTGTAGACTAGGCCGAGGATGATCGCGAACTCATTGTAGAGGATGGGCAGTGGCTGCGAAATCACGCCCACATACATCAGCGCATTGTTGATGACGCCCACCGGATTGAGCAGCACGATCCAAGCATAGGTGCGGATGAGGTAATTGGTCCAGAACGGCAGGATCGCGAGAAACAACAGCGACGTTTGCCAGCGTTCGGGTGCACGCACGATGGCATAGGCGGCGGGATAGCCGATGAGCAGGGCAAAGGCCGTGGCAGCGAGTGCTATGCGGGCGCTGTCGAGAAAAATTGACAGGTAAAGCGGTTCGAACGCCCGGGTAAAATTGTCGAGCGTTGCCGCCGACCAGTCAACCCCACCATAAGTGCCGCGCTCGAAAAACATGAGCACGAACACCAGCAGGCACGGCACGATCATCAGCGCCGTCAGCCACAAAAGGCCCGGCGCCATGAGCAGCCATGAAATAAGACGGTTGGACATCAATAACCCCTCACCCTGAGGTGCCCCGCAAAGCGGGGCCTCGAAGGGTCAGCCACAAATCGGGCCGGAGCCCCATGCAGGTGCTTCGAGGCTCGCTTCGCTCGCACCTCAGCATGAGGAGTCTTACTTACTTCGCTGCCATGATTTCCGAGACGGTCTTGGAGAAGGCCTTCATGCCGTCGCCGAGATCACGCAGCTGCTCGTATTTCAAAAGGTCAGCCGGAGCCATGGCGATGTTCGGATAGGCGGTGAGCATCGCCTTGTCGACCGTATCCATGGCGGCCTTGTTTGGCACCTTGTACATGATGTTCTCAACCACCCACTTGCCGTTCTCGGCATTGAAGATGAAGTCGATGAACTTGTGCGCCGCGTCCAGGTTCTTGGCGGCTTTGGGGATGACCAGGGTATCAACCCAGAGGTCGCTGCCCTCCTTGGGGATCACATATTTGATCGCGGCATTCTCGGCCGTGCCGTAATTGCACCAGCCATCCCAGGCATGAACCAGCGTGGCCTCGCCGGAAACGAGCTTCGCATAGAAGGTCGTGTCGTCGTAGGCCAGCAGGTCTTTCTTGGTGGCCACAAGCTGGTCGCGCACCTTGTCGAGGCTTGCCTGGTCGGCGGTGTTGACCGACATGCCGCCCGCCAGGAAGCCCGCCGACATAAGCCAGCGGTCGGTGGCCAGCATGGTGATCTTGCCCTTGAGGTCATCGGCCGGGTTGAGCAGGTCATTCCAGCTCGCGGGTTCGGCCTTCAATACGTCGGAGCGGTAGCACAGGCCGGTGGTGCCCCAGGTGTAGGGCACCGAATAGGTATTGCCGGGATCGTGCTGCAGCTGGCTTGCCTCCGGATAGAGGTTGGCAAAATTCGGAATTTTTGCGTGGTCGATGGGGGCCAGCAGTTCAAGCTTTTGCAGCGCCTCGGCGAAAGGCGAGGAGACGAAAATGATGTCATAGCCTTCGCCACCGCTGGCCGTCACCTTGCCCATGATTTCCTCGTTGGTGGCGTGCATGGTGAGCTCGAGATCGATGCCCGTGGCGGCCTTGAATTTCTCCACCATGTCCTTGGGGGTGTAGCCATCCCAGGTGGCGATGACGAGTTTTTCCGCCTGGGCCATGGAAATGCTGGCCATGAGCGCAAACGCGCTGCCAGCTAAAAATGCCGGAATATGCTTGAATTTCATGATATTTCGCTCCCTGCGTGTTTGTTTATCTGATCACGCTTGGGGCCATATTCGCGCGAATCCGCCGCCTCGGCAATCCCGGGGCCAGTTGCGGCAGGCGTCAGGTACCAGACAGGTTTCTGTAGTTGAAAAAATGCTGCACCTATCTCAGTGCAATTAGAAGTTTGTCGAATTGTGCCAATTGCTGCAGTACCTGCAATTCCACTCCAACGGACATGCACTGGCCGGCGTCCCGCGCCGCGATGGTGGAATAGTTCTCATTTGCGCTACGATATGCAGCAACCAGGTTTGCCACCTCTTCAATGCCGCTCCCGTGCGTCTCAAGTATCGCGGACTTCGTTCTCTTGTCAGCTTGTGTCATTGTCCTGACTCCACAGTCCTGTAGTTTGATGGGTCTCTCGGTGGCGCCGTACTGGGCTTCACCTTGAACAACGTAACTGCATCAACTGTGCCAGTTCTGTAATCAGCTTAACAAATTGGCAGGTTTTTGAATTTGCACGATTATTTCTGCTGCGTAGAGTCGTCGCAATATCTCTCGGGCAAAGCCTTGCCAATTATCAAATTTCGATCAGCGAAAAGTCGCCCGCCTGTACGGCCTTTCATGAGCAGTTCTTCGCCACCTGCTTCAGGCGCTCTGGCAGGAGGCGCTGTGGCCAGCACCCCCTCTCCGTCACGGGCTTCGCCCGCGACACCTCGCCCCCATTTTCATGGGGGCAAGGTAAAGTTCGGATTCACTTGTCAATGAGCGTTGGGCATAGCTTCGCCCTTGGTGAAAACGGTAATGCCGTTTCCGGGGGTAGAAAGAGAAGCGAAGGGTTGCGTGGACGCAAGCTCTCGCAGAAGTGCCGGTCGTGGTAGTCCGGCGGTTGACGCGAAGTCCGCGCCCACGCTTTTGCGGCGGTTTTTGCTGTCCGGCTGGCACTTGCAGAGCCCTAGATCGCACGGTGTCTGAGGTTTTCCGCTAGGGTTGTTTAGCCATTTAAGGCGCAGTGGACCGTAGTATCCACGGGACCAACCGTC
>CAZHCO010000220.1:0-1025 GCA_964530965.1 uncultured Aestuariivirga sp.
CGTTCCGCATCGGTGTTGGGGTTCTTGCCCAGCTCCTCGCGCGTTCCCGTCACATTGAGCACATCGTCCGCGATCTGAAAGGCCAGTCCGACATCCTCGGCATAACTCGTGAGGTCGTCCAGTTGGCGATCCTGTGCGCCGCCGGCAAGGGCGCCCATCCGCACCGCCGCGCGTATCAACATGCCGGTCTTATGCTTGTGGATGTTCCGGAGCGCCGGGAGATCGATGTCTTTGTTTTCAGCCTGGATATCGAGCACTTGCCCGCCCACCATTCCCATATTTCCTGAGCCGTAGGCCAATTCGTGAATCAGCCGGACTTGGCGCGCCGGGTCGCAGCCCTTCATCAGATCCGGATGACTGCAGAGATCGAACGCCATCGTCAGCAACGCGTCACCGGCCAGGATCGCCATCGCGTCGCCGTACACCTTGTGATTCGTCGGTTTCCCGCGCCGGAAGTCGTCGTTGTCCATCGCAGGCAGGTCGTCGTGGATTAAGGAGTAGGTGTGGATCAGTTCCAGGGAACAGGCGATCGGCATCAACCCCGGCGCCGACTGCCCCACCGCTTCTGCCGCGGCAATGGCCAGGATCGGGCGGACTCGCTTCCCTCCCGCCATGAGACTGTATCTCATGCTTTCATGGAGCGTGGTGGGCTGCGTGGCAACGCCAGGCATGACGGCATCGAGGAACCGATCCACATCGACTCGCTTCTGTTCGAGGTAGTTTTTGATGTTCATGGGGGTAGACGCTGAACCTGTAGCGACAGGCGCTGAACCGGCGCGGAGCGTAACAAATGGTCTGGGGGCTGTCAAACCGTGGGACGTGAAACGTGAAACGTAAGGGGTGAGGGGTGAACCGTTCGCCCCTTGCCTCTCGCCTCTCGCCTTCGCTATACTCCGCGGCATGAGTATTAGATACGCTGGCGGCGACTGGGAACCGATGCTGTTGGGGATTGAGCCCCGGAACTGCAAGGTCTGCAAGGAAGGGCTCTATCGCAACAAGACGTTTTTTAGCGGCGGGTGGTCTCG
>CAZHCO010000221.1:0-11907 GCA_964530965.1 uncultured Aestuariivirga sp.
GCCCTCGCGGAAGAGATCGGGCAGTTGGCCGGTGTAACTCACGTTCAAAGTCTTGATCGTATCAGTCACAATAAATGTGATCGTCGTGCCGCCTGCCTTGGAAATGCTGCCCTTCTCAACGAGGCCGCCAAGGCGAAGCCGAGTTCCGGGCGACACATTCTTCTCAGTAATTTCGCTCGGCGTATAGAAAAACACAATGGTATCGCTCAGGGCAAAGAGCACGAGGCCAGCGGCCAAGCCCAGAATGGCAAGGCCACCCACAATCACCGCCAACCGCTTTTGCTTACGAGTCACGTGATAGCACTCCCACTAACTCCGTCATCCCGGCGAAAGCCGGGACCCAGGCTTGCAACCAGCAAACATGCTGAAAGTATGGGTCCCGGCTTTCACCGGGATGACAGAATAAAAATAACTCTTTTGTTCTGTACAAACTCAATTGATCCCCAATTCTTTGGCAAGGCCTTGCAAGACATCCAGTGCCGCCGGTTCATCCTTGAAAATATTCATGGCCAGGTTGAGCGAGATTTTCGCCTTGTCGATTTCATTTGAAATGCGGCGCGCCCGGATCAGGCGCTTCCAACCCTCGAGGTCACGGCTACCAGTTCCGAGTTTTTGCTCAAGCCCGTCCATCATGCCGGCAATCATTGCCGTTTGGTCTTGCGTCGACATGGCTTGCCCAGCGGCCATCTGTTCATCACTCAAAGCGGGGGCCTTGGCTTGCCCTGCCGCGACCTGTTCATTGCTCAAGGCAGGGACCTTGCCTTCCTGTTTCAGGGCCATGTCATAATAGAATTTGGCGCGGTCATTTTTCGCATCCAGTTTCAAGGCTTCGGCGAAAGCCCGCTCGGCGTCGCTGGTCACCACGCCCTCATTGGCGAAGACCAACATTTCGCCATAATCGGCGATCGCTTCGGCAGTCGGCGGGGCCAGCCGCAGCACGTTGGCATAGGCATCTGCCGCATCGCCCCAGCGCTGCTCGCGCTTGTAGGCGGGCGCCAGCACTTTCCATCCCTCGATATCATTGGGTGCTTCCGCGAGATGGGCTTCAACCGTTGCCACTAACGCGGCAAAATCCTGGTTGGCGATAGCGCCTTTCAATCTTTCCTGCAGGGGCACATCCGGAAATCTGGGGTTGCCATATTTTGCATAGATCGGCAGGGCGACCAGCGGCACCAGCAACACGGCCAGCAGGGAATATCTGTTTCCGGTTGCCACGGCCTTTGGCTTTGCGACCTGCAACAAACGCCGGGAAATTTCGTTCCGCGCCGCTTCAGCTTCAGCCGCGCCAATCACGCCCCTGCCCTGATCGCGTTCCAGTTCCTGCAACTGGTCGCGGTAAACCGCAAGGTTGAAATCCGCATCGGAATTTTGAATCCGGGTTGCTTTGCGCGTGAAGGGCACGAGCAAAGCGGCCAACACGGCCGCCGTCATCCCTGCAAAAATGAGCCAAATCATCATGGGTTAACGGGTTTTTCCATAGGGGCCGACACTACAATTCATCCCGGCCCGCTTGTCACGTCGCATTGTCGCATGGCGACATTGGGGCGTCGGAAAGCTGTAGTGATTATGGGGCCTATTTGATACAAGTCAGGCAAATTAAGGACAGGCCCGATGAAATCCCGTTATTCCATCTTTTCGCTCGCCCGCAATGCCATGAATTACCACAAGGATTGGGAACGGGCCTGGCGTTCGCCGGCGCCAAAGGCCGAATATGACGCGGTGATTGTGGGGGCTGGCGGGCATGGGCTGGCCACGGCCTATTACCTCGCCAAAAACCACAAGATGACGAACATCGCCATCCTGGAAAAGGGCTGGCTGGGCGGCGGCAATACGGGGCGCAACACCACAATCATCCGCTCCAATTACCTGCAGGATTCCTCCATCGCCATTTACGAGTTGGCGCGCTCGCTTTACGAAGGCCTGAGCCAGGAGCTGAATTATAACGTCATGTTCTCGCCCCGTGGCGTTTTGATGCTGTGCCAGACCGAGCATGAGCTTCGCGCCTTCAAGCGCACAGCGCATGCAAACCGTCTGGCGGGTTTGGACTGCCGGATGATTTCTCCGGCGGAAGTCAAAGAAATTGTTCCCATCATCAATGATGATCCGAATTGCCGCTATCCCGTTCTCGGTGCCTACTATCAACCGCGCGGCGGTACGGCACGGCATGATGCGATTGCCTGGGGTTATGCACGCGGCGCTGACTCGATGGGCGTTGACATTATCCAGAACTGCGAAGTCACAGGGATAACGCGCGAAGGCGGCAAAGTTACAGGGCTGGAAACTTCGCGTGGGAACATCAAGTCAAAAAAAATCGGTGTCGTCACCGCAGGCAATGTCTCCACTCTCATGCAAACCGCTGGCGTGCGGATGCCGATTGAAAGCCTATGCCTGCAGGCTTTGGTTTCCGAACCGATCAAGCCGGTCATTGATTGCGTAGTGATGGCAAATACGGTGCATGGTTACATCAGCCAGTCGGACAAGGGTGAGCTTGTCATTGGCGGCGGCACGGACCCCTACAATAATTATTCGCAGCGCGGCTCGTTCCCTTCTCTCGAACACACGGTCACGGCGCTTGTTGAAACATTCCCGATCATTTCGCGCCTACGGATGCTGCGCATGTGGGGTGGCATTGTGGACATGACGGGCGATCGCTCGCCAATCATTTCAAAAACCGATGTCGAAGGCCTCTATGTGAATTGCGGCTGGGGCACGGGTGGCTTCAAGGCCATTCCGGGATCGGGTTATGTCTTTGCCGATACCATCGCCCATGACAGGCCGCATCCCATCGCCGAGCCTTTCGGGCTCAACCGTTTTGCTGAAGGCCGGCTGATTGACGAAAGCGTTGCGGCAGCGGTGGCGCATTGATGATGAACACCCCCTCACTCTCCATGGTCGGGCTTGACCCGACCAACCAGTTCCTCAGCTTTGCGGCTGGTAAGCGAATTTGCAATTACCTGAACTCTTGCAGGCAAGTCTGGGTGGTCGGGTCAAGCCCGACCATGGAGAGATTGGAGTGCACATTATGCTGTTAGTTCATTGCCCCGTGTGTGGCGCTGAGGGTGACGAGACGGATTTTCATGGCGGCGGGCAGGCCCATGTGCGCCGGCCTGCAACCCATGATCCGGCAAATATCAGCGATGAAGCCCAGCGCGATTATCTCTTCATCCGGCACAATCCAAAGGGCCTGCATTTCGAGCGTTGGCGCTGTGACCGCGGCTGTGGAAAATGGTTCCACGCGGCTCGTGATACGGTCACCATGGAGTTCAAGGCCTTTTACGGCATCACCGAATTGCCGCCGCGCGAATTGATGGAAGCCGCCACGGGCGAATGGGCCGAATATTTCAAAGGCAAGTTGAAGGTGGGAAATAAATCATGAGCAACAAGCCTTACCGCCTGGCCCAGGGCGGCTCCCGCATTGACCGCACCAAGAAAGTGCATTTCAGTTTTGATGGCAAGCAACTCTCCGCTTTTGCTGGTGATACATTGGCCTCAGCTGTCACGGCCAATGGCTCAAAATTGTTTGGCCGCAGTTTCAAATATCATCGCCCACGCGGCGTCGTAGGCCTGGGTTCCGAAGAAATGAATGCGCTGGTAGGCGTTGGCGATGGTTCACGCCATGAACCTAATTTGCGCGCCACGCAGGTCGAACTCTTTGACGGCTTGCAGGCGGTGAGCCAAAATCGTTGGCCATCGCTTGCCTTTGATGTGGGTTCGCTCAACAGCAAGTTCTCGCGCTTCATTCCCGGCGGCTTCTACTACAAAACTTTCATGTGGCCACAGCGCTTCTGGAAACATGTGTACGAACCGCTGATCCGCAAAACTGCGGGGTTAGGAAAAGCACCGGAAGGCCGCGATCCCGATTTATACGAAAACATACATGTTCACTGCGATGTGCTGGTTGTCGGCGGCGGTCTTGCCGGTCTCACTGCTGCCAAGGCAGCAGCGGCTTCGGGCGCAAAGATAATGCTCGCCGACGAGAACCCCGTGCTTGGCGGCATAGGCGATCTCACCGCGGGCAGCATAGATGGCGCCTGCGTGATTGATCATACCATGGTGATTGCCCAGCAGCTGCTGGCCGCCGAAAACGTTCATGTCATGACGCGGGCAACCGTGGTTGGCCATTGGCACCATAATTATCTGATGATTTTTGAGCGGGTGGCGGATCATGACCCTGCCCTGATGGCCTCCGGCACGCCGCGCCACCGCCTGTGGAAGGTACGCGCCAAGCAGGTCATTCTCGCCACAGGGGCCATTGAACGCCCCATCGCCTTCGCCAATAATGACCGGCCGGGCATCATGCTGGCCTCTGCCGCCAGCGCCATGGTTGAGCGATATGGGGTTTCCCCGGGCGTGAACGGCATTGTGTTCACCAATAATGACAATGCCTATCTCACGGCACTCCTGCTCAAGAAATCCGCCATCAATGTGCGCGTGGTCGATTCCCGGGCGCGGGCCGATGGAACGTTGATTTCGCGGGCCCAGGCTGAAGGCATTGAAGTATCAATGGGTTCGGTGGTTTCCGCCGTCGAGGGCACACTCGGGGTCAATGCCGTGCGCGTTGCGGCCTATCGCAAGGGCCAGGGCCGTGTCATCACCGAACGGAAAATAACTTGCGATTTCATTGCCATGTCCGGCGGATTTAATCCGGCACTTCATCTGTGGTGCCACAATGGTGGAAAGATCAAGTTTGATGATGCTTTACAAAGCTTCAGGCCGGATCGCCACCATGATGCCATGCAGGCGGTGGGCGGGGCCAATGGCACGATGGATGTGGCCACAACAATCGCCGAAGCCCATGGAGCCGGCGAGGCCGCGGCAAAAGCTGCCTTGCCAAAAGCCAAGTCCGCCAAATTCAAGGCACTGGAGGTCAAGGAGCCCAGCCGCGCAGCCCTTGAATCCATCTGGTTTGCGCCTGCCACGGGCAAATATAATGAAGGCAACAAGCATTTCATTGATTTCCAGAATGATGTGACGGTTGCTGATCTGGAACTGGCCCAGCGTGAGGGTTACGAGTCGGTTGAGCACACCAAGCGCTACACCACCTTTGGCATGGCAACGGACCAGGGCAAGACGTCGAACCTCAATGGCCTCGGGGTTCTTTCGGATGCTACGGGAAAGAGCATTCCAGAAATTGGCGTCACCACCTTCCGCCCGCCCTATACGCCGTTTTCATTCGGCTCTATTGCAGGTGTTCTCACCAAAAACCTGTTCCTGCCCATCCGCCGCACGCCAATTTACCAATGGCATGTGGACAAGGGCGCTACCTTCGAACCAGTTGGCCAATGGCGCAGGGCTTATACCTACACGGCTGCTGGCGAAGACAAGCACGCCTCGATCAACCGGGAAATTCTCGCGGTCCGCCACAAGGTTGGCCTGCTTGATGCCTCGACCCTTGGCAAGATTGAAATCAAAGGCCCCGATGCGGCGGAGTTCCTTGACCGCATGTATACTAACATGTTCTCAACTCTCAAAGTCGGGAAGTGCCGCTACGGTCTTATGATGAACGAGTTGGGCTTCCTCACGGACGACGGTGTGACGGTGCGTCTGGCTGATGACCATTTCCTCATGCACACGACATCGGGTGGTGCCGACCGCATTGCCGCCTGGCTTGAAGAATGGCTGCAAACCGAATGGACACATTATAAAGTATTCGTCACGCCGGTCACCGAGCAATGGGCGCAGTTTGCCATAGCGGGCCCCCGTGCCCGCAATGTGCTGGCCAAGCTGGGCGCGGATTTCGATCTCTCCCACGACGGCTTCCCGCACATGTCGTTCAAGGAAGGCAAACTCGGCGGCTATCCCGTCCGCGTTTATCGCATCAGTTTCTCCGGCGAACAGTCTTACGAAGTTGCTGCACCCTCAAACATGGGTCGTGGATTGTGGAACGCCATTCTTGATGCAGGCAAGGAACTTGGCATTGAACCCTATGGCACTGAAGCGCTGCATGTTCTTCGCGCGGAAAAAGGCTTCATCGTTATCGGCGATGAAACCGATGGCACGACAACACCGGTTGATGTGGGCCTTGATGGCCTCGTATCAAAGAAGAAAGCCGATTTCATCGGCAAGCGCTCGCTGGAGCAAAGCTATCTCAAGGGACCAAACCGCAAGCAGCTTGTGGGCCTTCTCACCGAAGAGCCCACCGATGTGTTGCCTGACGGCGCCTATGCGGTGAAGCATGTCAAAGACAAGCCGCCCATGGAAATGATCGGCCAGGTCACCTCGTCCTATCATTCGCCGACACTTGAACGCTCCATTGCCATGGCGCTTATCCAGAATGGCCGGGCCCGCATGGGCGAGACACTTTCGTTCCCCGTCGAGGGAGGCAAGGTGATCCGCGCAAAAATTGTTGATCCCGTATTCTATGACAAGGAAGGTGCGCGGCAGAATGTCTGAGCTCTATGTTGAAAGTCCCCTCGCCCATCGCGAGGCCCCACAAGGCTTGAGCATCGATCTCCGCGAGATCACGGATCGCGGCATGATCGATTTGCGCGGGTCCGCCAATGACAAGAAATTCATGGCGGCGGTGAAAAAAGTTCTGGGACTTGATTTGCCGAAGACGCCGCGCACCAGCGTCTCCTGGGGTGACGTGAAAGCCCTGTGGCTCTCCATCGATCAATGGCTCATTTTGTGTTCGCGCGCCAAGGCTTCCGAACTTGCAGCAAACCTGGTTGCTGAACTCAGCGGCATTCACTCCCTCGTTGTCAATGTCTCGGACATGCGCGCGATCTTGCGCCTTGAAGGCGAAGGCGTGCGCGAAGTGTTGCTTAAAGGTTCATCACTTGATCTGCTGAGTGAAAATTATGCAGCAGGCACCGTGCGCCGCATGCGCTATGCGGAAATTGCGGCGCTACTGCATGTTGTTGAGGATGATGTGTTCGATATTTATGTTTTCCGCTCCTATGCGGATTATGCATGGGAGTTCCTCCTTGCTACGGCACGCGCATCGGCAAAAATTACCTTGTTTGGGGCGCAGGATATCGCCACCTGAAGCACAATTCGTGCTTGCCCCAGCGCCAATAAAATTATCTGGCGAGACTATTATTGCACCTTAAGTTGTTGATTTAACTCCATTAAAAAAATGTAATAATAACTATTACATTTCTTCTTGAAAATATACCTTTGCTCCTTACTTCGGGTCTATCGGGACCGCGATGAGCGCGGCTCACGAAGCAAGATTAAAAACCAAATCAAGGAGACTATAATGAACAAGATTGCAATTTCCCTCATCGCTCTCGCTGCCCTTTCAACGGCTTCGTTTGCTGAAGGCCGCGGCCATGACCTGTACGCTTCAGGAGCAGGGTATCCAACGCAGCAGACTGTTAACTCGACGAGCCGCAATGCCCTCGCCATTGTCGGCAAGCATACCGGTGCTCTGACCGCGTTCGAACTCGCGAGCCAGAATGCTGTAGAGAACGAACGCGACAGTCACTAATCGATGAACGCGTCAAATACTTTGGCCGGGCATAAAAACCCCGCCTTCGTATTTCCTCACTCACAAGTCCGTGAGGTGGCTTGCCACCACATGACAGGTTCGTGAACAGCGCGCGGGGCCTGGCGCCATAAACCATTGATATGACAGTGAAGCGCGTTCACGCTTCCACGCCACATCCAGTTAACAGGGGTTTTCAGGCATTTCTTTTTGAAACTTACCGGAGCGGCAGCCGTTTTAATCAGCAGATCAATTACTGATGACCGATCAAACAAACAAGGAGACTACCATGAAGAAGTTCGCAATTTCCCTTATCGCCCTGGCCGCCATCTCGACGGCTTCGTTTGCCGAAGATCGCGCACATGACCTGTACTCTTCAGGAGCAGGGTATGCAATGCAGCTGAATGACAATTCGACAAGCAGCGATGCCTTCGTTGTTGCCAAGAAATGGACCAATGCTCCTACCGCATACGAAATTGCGATCATGAACGCCATTGAAGGCGAACGCAATAAGAACGATAAGTAATCGGCATAGGCACCAAATACTTTGGCCGGGTTAAAAACCCGGCCTTTAGTTTTTTTCAAGTACTACGCCTTCAATTTCGGCGTCAGCCAGTCGAACATCTTGTCGAAACCGCCAAAGGGATAAAGATGCGGGACTGCAATGCCAAGTTCGGGGCGGTCGAAGTGCAGCACGGCTAACTGCTCGATGAACTCATCGGGGGTGTTCACCGTCAGAAGTTTCGTAATGTTCAGCGCCTGCTTCCGGATGAAGCGAGCGGAGTTTCCAACGCCGCACATGGCGGCATATTTCACTAGTGTTTTAATTGTTGCCGGGCCCGGAATGCCCACATGGATAGGTAGATTGATGCCGTTGTCGCGCAGCAAGCTGGCCCAATAGGCCACGGGTGGCGCCTCGAACAAAAATTGCGTGGCGATGAAGCCCGCGATGTTGTTGGCCTTCAGCCAGGCCTGTTTTTCGCCAAGCGCTTTCAGCAGAACGGCTTCGCCATGCACTTTGGTGATGTCGGCGTTGCCTTCGGGGTGGCCCGCAACACCAATGCGCGTCACGCCATTTTTCTGGAACACGTCGGTTTGCAGCAATTGGATGGCCGCATCAAACTTGCCCATGGGGGTTGGCGCACCACCACCCAGGACCAGCATCTGCGTCACGCCGGCTTCGCCCGCCAATGCGCCAATGCGATTCTTCAAATCCATTTCATCCAGCACAAAACGCGCCGGCACATGGGGAATGGGTTCAAGTCCGGCCTTGCGCAGTGCCGCCGCAGCAGTCAATTGGCCGGCCACATCGGCGGGATCGATCAAAGCGATGAAAATTGGGGTCCCCTTGGGCAGGCGTTCCTGCAGCAGGGGCAGTTTTTCAATCTGCCTGGGGGTGATTTCAACAGAAAGGTTCTTGAGAAACGCGGCTGAAGGATTGGCCATCAAATGAGATTTGGCTTCAGCATGAAAATGGGGAGCATTCACGAAACGGCCTCCAGGCGGTAGCGCGCTTCCCGGCGAAGTAATTCCACTTCGCCGAAAAGGAATCGCGCCAAATTAATATGTGGGAGCATGTCCTTTACGACGAAGTCGCACAACTTCGTAGGGACATGCTCACGCCCCAAAATGGCGGCAACTGCTTTTATTCGCCCAAAGATTTGCGACAGCCGGGATACGAAACCGACTATTTACCATGGGATAGGGTCGGTTTCTGACTGCGACATGGCGCTGGTGGACAAAGGGCCGGAACTGTCGCAATGATGCGTTCTTGGAGAAAAACCATGTTTGGCGACAAACCCAAGGACGTCCCGCAACCTTTCGCTCTGATCCTGGTGCCCGAGTTCACGATGATGCCGGTGACCTCGGCCATTGAGCCTTTAAGGCTGGCAAACCGCATGTCGGAAAAGGCCCTTTACCGCTGGACCATGCATTCGGTGGACGGCCAGCCGGTGGCAGCCTCCAACAACATTCTAACCATGGTCAACGGCGATCTGGAAACGGTTCCGCCACACGCCACCATCATCGTCTGCGCCGGCCTCAATGTGCAGCACCATTCCGACAAGCGCCTAATCTCATGGCTGCGCAAAACGGCGCGCCGGGGCAACGATATCGGCGCCGTCTGCACCGGCGCCCACCTGCTGGCGGAAGCCGGCATTCTCGATGAGTATAAATGCACCATCCACTGGGAAAACCTGCCCGGCTTCTCCGAGGCCTTCCCGGACATCAATGCCACGGGCGGATTGTTCGAAATCGACCGGGACCGCTTTACCAGCGCGGGCGGAACCACGGCGCTCGACATGATGCTCACCATGATCGCCAGCCAGCACGGGCCGGACCTCGCCTCGGCGGTTGCCGAGGCCGTGTTGCACTCACCCATTCGCCATCACAGCGAACATCAGCGCATGTCGCTGCCTGCCCGCATCGGCGCGCGGCACCCCAAGCTTGTGGGCATCATTGAAAAGATGGAGGAAAACCTGGAAGAGCCGCTTTCTCCCAGTCTTCTGGCAAAGCAGGCTGGGCTTTCAACCCGCCAGCTCGAGCGTCTGTTCCGGCGCTATGTCGACCGTTCGCCCAAGCGCTATTATCTGGAACTGCGCCTGAAGAAGGCCCGCTCATTGCTGCTGCAAACCGACATGTCGGTGATCAACGTGGCGCTGGCCAGCGGTTTCTCGAGCCCATCGCATTTCTCCAAATGTTACCGCGCGTTCTATGGCCGAACCCCCTACCGCGAGCGCGGCATTCCGGTGATACAGGCAGTGGCCTGAAAACTGGGAGCGGACCTCGAAAGGCTCGGAGGAAGCGTAGGAGTTTTCCGCCTGACGATAGCTAACCTGACAGTTCCAACGTAAGGTGTGGTCCGTTAAATTCGGTTCAGTGGAGCATTTTAAAATTGCAATTCATCCAAAATAGTTTTTCGCGGCTCTTGCTGATGCTTGACCAAGATCAATTCTAAGCTGATTATAGTCAGATATAAAAAGAAATTCCCCATACGAAGACGATGTTATGACCTTCGAGGGGATCGTATGGGAGGTAATCTGAATGCCCGCAATTTCCATGAAAGTGAATGGCAAGGCGGTGTGCGGAAGCGTTGAAAACCGCACGCTGCTGGTTGATTTTATCAGGACAAATCTTGGCCTCACGGGAACCCATGTGGGCTGTGACACCAGCCAATGTGGCGCCTGCGTGGTTCACATTGATGGCAAGGCCGTCAAATCCTGCACAACGCTTGCCGTGGCCTGCGAAGGTGCCGAAGTGACAACCATTGAAGGCATTGCCAAGAATGGCAAGCTCCACCCCATGCAGCAGGCTTTCCATGAGAACCATGGCCTGCAATGCGGTTTCTGCACACCGGGCATGATCATGGCATCAATCGACATCGTAAAGCGCAATGGCAAGAAGGTGAGCGAAGAAGTTATCCGCCGCGAGCTTTCGGGAAATATCTGTCGCTGCACGGGCTATCATAACATCGTAGCGGCGGTTCAGTCCGCTGCCGAAAAAATGTAACGGAGGCTAGTATCATGTCCGACACCGGAATTGGCGCGCGCGTGCTGCGCAAGGAAGACAAGCGGTTCATTACTGGCAAGGGTCAGTATACCGACGATATCAATCTCAAGGACCAGACCTATGCCTATTTTGTGCGCAGCCCCCATGCGCATGCCACAATCAAGTCGATCAACACCGCCAAGGCCAAGAAGATGCCGGGTGTGGTTGACGTGTTCACATCCAAGGAAGTTGAGGAAGACAAGATCGGTGGCCTGATCTGCGGCTGGATGATCCATTCTAAGGACGGTTCGCCGATGAAGGCAGGGCCGCACCCGATATTGGCAAGCGGCAAGGTGCGCTTCGTAGGCGACCAGGTTGCCATTGTCATCGCTGAATCGCGCGAACAAGCCAAGGCTGCGGCGGAAGCGGTTGCCGTGTCCTACGGAGTGCTGCCCCACAATGTGGATGCCGCACAGGCCATGAAAACCAAGGCGCAGATCCATGACGTGGCGTCGAACAACCGGGTTTTCAATTGGTCGATTGGCGACCAGGCTGCAACCGATGCCGCGTTCAAATCAGCGGCCCATGTCACCACGCTTGACATCATCAACAACCGCCTCATTCCAAACGCGATAGAAACGCGCGCCGCAATCGGTTCTTATGACACGGGCTCCGAGCACTACACGCTTTATACCACGAGCCAGAATCCACACGTGGCGCGCCTTGTGATTTCGGCGTTCCATGGACTGGCACCGGAACACAAGCTGCGGGTTATTGCGCCGGATGTTGGCGGCGGCTTTGGCTCCAAAATCTTTATCTATGGCGAGGAAGTGACTTGTGTTTGGGCTTCCAAGCGCATCGGCGGCCGCCCCGTAAAATGGACGGCGGACCGTTCTGAGGCCTTCCTGTGCGATGCCCATGGCCGCGATCACGTGAGCCATGCAGAACTGGCGATGGATGCCCAGGGTAAAATCACGGGCCTAAAGGTTCAC
>CAZHCO010000222.1:0-12146 GCA_964530965.1 uncultured Aestuariivirga sp.
GAGCCAATCGCAGGCATCTCTTGCGAATCCTGCCACAGCGCCGGCCAAGATTGGATCAAGGTCCACAGCGGGTTCAGCGGCAAGACAGCGCAGACCGAAACCAAGGCCGAGGAGGAGGCGCGCTGGAACCTCGCCGTTTCCAAGGGGATGATCGGGCCGCGCTCGCTCTACCAGCTGGCGAAGAACTGTTACAGCTGCCATGTCGTGCCGCAAGAGACTTTGGTGAACAAGGGTGGCCACAAGGCCGGCAGCTCCTTCGAGCTGGTGTCCTGGTCGCAGGGGGTAGTGCGGCACAACACCTGGTATTCCAAGGGCAAGGAAAACGTCGCGGCAAGTGCCGCGCGCAAGCGCTTGCTCTATCTTGTCGGGCTTGGCGTCGAGCTTGAGACTGGATTGCGCGCGATCGGAAAGGCGACGGTGAGAAGAGAATACGCCTTCGCAATGGCAAAGCGCGTCGACCGGGCGCGCAAGCAGCTCGCCGTCGCGGCGAAAGCGGTGCCGGACGTGCCGGAAATCGCAAAGCTGGTCGAGTATGCCCATTCGGCTGGGCTGAAACTGAAAAATGACCAGTATTTGACGGTTGCTGCCGACGGCGTCTCCAAGTTGCTCGCGAGCATCACGAAGAAGTACGACGGCAGCACGATGGCCGGGCTCGACAGCCTGATTCCCGGATCGGACAAGTTCAAGGGGACGGCGAGAAAAGCCGGAGAGATCAATTGAAAAACCACTACTGGGGTGATGCTAGCGCGCGTCCCGGCGGGATGGAATCATCCCGCCGAAAAGGACTCGCGCCAGATCAGTATGCTGGAGCATGTCCTTGTCGCCAAACCGCTTCGCACTTTAGCGGGACATGCTCTAGGGGGACGCCATGAGATCGCGCACGTCTGACGCCTCGATCGGCGGACGTGGTCCTGGCTCGGTAGGGTATCCCATCAGCCGGACAGTCCATGGCCTTTTGATCGCGGCCATATCCGGCGGCCTGTTCTGGCTCGTCTGGATCTACGCAAACGGGCTCCGCGACCCACGCTATCTCGATGGCTGGGTGCTGGCCGGCGCTATGGTCTTGCAGATCTTTTTTCACATCGCCAAGACGGCAAGCTTGTCGCCGAAATCAGCCGCGCGCTGGCGGAAGTTCCATATTTTTATGGGCTATCTGGTGATCGCCGCGTTTATCTCTCATTCGGATTTCTCTCTGCCGGACACCGGCTTCGAATGGGCACTGTGGACGGGTTTTGTGCTCGTGGCGCTGAGCGGCATTTTGGGCACCTACCTTATGTGGTCGCGGCAGGCCAAGCGCCTGATCGACGACAGTATCAGCTACGATCGCATCCCGGCTCGCCGCGCCGAGCTGGAGCTTGCATTCCTCCGCACCATCGCCGAGATTGATCCGCCCGCCGCTGCGATCGATTTACCGGGGCTGCCCTATGACGCCTGGATCACAGAGCTGTACACCACCCACTTGGACGACTTTTTCAGGGGGCAGCGCAATTTCACCGCCCATCTATTCGGCTCGCAGCGCCCGCTCGAGCGGCTGACTGACGCTATCGACAATCTGTCACGCTATGTCGACCAGCAGAGCCAGGAGAGGCTAACTTTCATAAAGAACCTGGTGGTCGAGAAGTACCGGCTCGATTTCGCGCGTGTCTCTCTCGGACTTACCAGGGGCTGGCTGTTGGTGCATGTGCCCGTCACCTATGCGCTAATCGTGCTGACGGTGCTGCACATCCTCATCGTCTATGCCTTTTCATCGGGTGTCTGGTGATGTGGCGACCGGGACGGCTCAAATCGGTTCGGCCGCCGAAGGACGAGCGGCAGGCGCCGACCGGCTTCCGGCGCGCCCGTCTCGCGGTGCTGCTGACGATCGTGACCGTCGTCTGCCTGGGTTCAGCCTTGTTTCTCTCAAAGGGCACGCAGTTGCTGATGCCGGGGCCGCTGACGAGCGGTCACGGCGCGATCGAAAATTGCAGCGCCTGCCATACCAAGAGCGGCAACACTAAACTGAGCTGGATTCACGGCCTCGTCGCCGCCGATCCGCTCGCCGACAGCAAGGCTTGCCTTTCGTGTCACAAAATGCCGGACACGGCCTTCAACTCCCACAGCGCTTCGGCCGAAGTGCTTAAGCAAAGCACCAAGCGGCTGACGAAAATCGCTGCGGGGTCGACTGCGCCGCAATCGGCTCGCGCGCAGAACATCGCATTCCCGATGCAAGATGTAATCGCAGGCGGTCTCTATTGCGCTACCTGCCACCAGGAGCATCAGGGCGTAAATTTCAATCTGAACAAAATATCCAACGAGCAATGCCGCTCATGCCACGTCGTGAAGTTCGACAGCTTCGACGGCAATCACCCGAAATTCGTGAACTATCCGTTCGAGCGGCGGACACGGATCATCTACGACCATGCTGGTCATTTTGCCAAGCACTTCCCGGAAGTGGCGAAGAAGGATCCGGCAAAGAGCATTCCCGCTACCTGCTCGACCTGTCACAACAGCGGTGACGACAGGCGAGTCATGACCGTGGCGCCGTTTGCTCAGACCTGCACCACCTGCCATCTCGACCAGATCATCGGCAAAGAGCGGGTCAGCGGCCCAAAAGGCATAGCATTCTTGGCTTTACCCGGCCTCGACCTGCAAACACTGAGGCAGAAGAACGCCCCGATCGGTGAATGGCCGGACGATTCCGAAGCCGCGCTCACACCCTTCATGAAGATGATGATCAGCCGGAATGAGCAGGGCCGCGCCCTGGTCAAGGCCGTGGACAGTCTGACCCTCCAGGATCTGACCACAGCAAACGACGACCAAATCAAGGCGGTGACGAATCTCGTCTGGGAGATCAAGGTGCTCTTCTATGCGCTGATTAAGGGAAAAGCATCGGACGTACTGGGCGATCTCAATATTGGCGGCGGGGCGAAGCTGAGTGCGACCCTCGTTGTCGATCTGACTGCGAGCCTCCCGCGCGATGCGGTCACCGGCGCGCAACAGGAGTGGTTACCCAATCTCGCTGCAGAAATTACCAATGGCCCTGGCAAGCCTCCCGTGGAACTGTCTGGCAACAATGAGACTCAGGAGCCCCCGGCGCCACCACCACAAGAACCAGAGAGCGAGCCGGTTGTGGAAGCCGAAACTGCGGAAGCTGAGCCTGCTGGCACTCAGGGCACGGAATGCACTGACGAGCTGCCTCGCTCCAAGAAGGTAGCCGCTGCTGAAGAAGCAGCGTCAGAATCCGAGGTCGCTGAAGCAGGGCCCGCCGAGAGCGAGGAACCGGAACCCGACGAAGATCAAGAAGAGGCAGCTGTCAATGGACGCGTGTCCTTGCCGAGTGGAACGCCTCGGGCGATCAATACTCGTGTCGAGAACTCCGAGGAAAAAGTCCAACCTGACGAAGCGGCCGGAGAAACCGATACTGCGGACGCGGAGTCGGATAGCAGCAAGGAGACGCCATGCGCCGACGAACAACCCGGCGCCAAGACAGAACCTCCGGTTGAAAAAGCAACTGGAGAAACCGATACCACTAAGGCTAAAGCCGGAGGCGGCGAGGAAACCCCAGCCGAAGAAAATCAACCTGCCGGCCAAGCCGGAGACCAAGTTGACGATTTACTGTTTCCCACAGAGGCGGAGCGTGGAGGGAGCTCCACAGATAGCGAGGAGGCCGCGAACACGAGCCAACCTGAAGAAGCAGAGCCCGCCCTCAAGGCAGACAGTGCTGCGCCTGCGAGCACCCCACCTGACCCAGATACCGCAGTAGCAGAACCTCAGGCCCAGACTGCGCCCGTGATCGGTATCGAAAGCGACGTGGATCCCGAGAGCTGGGTTGAATATGGCGGATGGTACCGGCAGGATTACGCGATTTTCTATCGTCCAACAGGTCATAAGGACAAATTCAACTACACTTGGCTCCTTCTGACCGGTCCCCAAGCTCCGAAAGGTGATACGAGCCCGGTTGCTGCGGTCTTCGATTCTCTCACGAACAAGGACGCTCAGGGGTCATGCACAAAATGCCACAGCGTTGACGATATCCGGGGCAAAGGGCGAGTCGTGAATTTCACCCCAACCTCGGTCAAGAGCAAACAAGGACGCTTCACGAATTTCATCCATGAGCCGCATATGGGCATCATGGACAATCGCGGCTGTCAAACCTGCCATAGCCTTGAAAAAGGCCGCCCGTATCTAACGATCTACGAGCAGGGCAATCCACAAAATTTCGCGTCCAGTTTCGGCGCGGTGAAGAAGGAGCTCTGCCAGACATGTCACGCCAGCGGAAAAGCGCGTCAAGACTGTTTGACATGCCACAAATATCACGTGAACGGCGTGACCACGCCGATCATTAACACGAAAATCCCGACTCAATAGCGGTTGATGCCATTGCAATAAAGCAAGCGAATGGCGTTGTTCCTGCAAAAATTTGCTGTCATGGCTTTACAGAGGGTTTCCGTCGATGGCCGCCAATCTCACGGCGGCTGACGTCAAGTCAGCTTCGCCTCCACACGCAAGCTGATAGAATTTCTCTATGTTATGCAGATGGCACAAACTTCAGCGCCCATCCGTTCATGCAATAGCGGAGTCCGGTGGGCTGCGGGCCGTCATCGAACACATGGCCCAGATGCCCGCCGCAGCGGCGGCAATGCACTTCCGTGCGCTTGGTGAACAGCGTGTTGTCTTCCTTCTTGCCAATAGCATTCGGCAGCACATCAAAGAAGCTCGGCCAACCTGTGCCGCTGTCATATTTTGTTTCCGATGAGTAAAGCGGCAGGTCGCAACCTGCACAGACGAACGTGCCTTTGCGATGCTCGTCCAAAAGCGCACTGCTGTTGGGCGGTTCGGTGTTTTCCTCGCGCAGAACCATGAATTGCTCGCGCGACAACAGTGCTTTCCATTCATCCTCAGTCTTGGATATCTCAAAGATTTCGGCAAATCCCGGGCGGCCCGCAAGACCTAACCCAAGGGCGGTAATTCCGGCATATTTCAAAATGCTGCGGCGATCCATGATGTCCTCACCTTACTACAAATACGGCCGAGAATGCGAAAAGGTTTCACAGGTCTTCGCGGGCCGCCGCAGCTGCCGCTTGCGGAGCGGGGAGATGCCGGGCCAGAACCGAAGCCCCCGCGTTGGCCCCTATCCACAGGAATTGCAAGACTGAAAACGAGGCCACTCCGGCAACAAGAAGAAACGCAATTGAAAAATCGCTTGCCAGAATGTCCGGGCTGCCGCGCAAGGCCTGCATCGATTCCAGGATGAAGGCTGAAACCGCAACACCCGCCGAAAGGGAAATCTGCAGGGCCACCGTGTAAAGACTCGTGCCCTTACTGGCGTCGTTCCGGTCGATGTCGGCGTAGGACAAGGCATTCATTGCGGTAAACTGCAGCGACCGCAAAAATCCGCCGATCAGCAACAGGAGCGATATCAACACAAATGATGTCGTAGCAGTAAGCAGGCCATAGGAAGCCATGAAGCCGCAAGACACGATACCATTAACAATGAGCAGCTTGCGAAAACCAAAACGGCGGAGAAGCCGTGACACTGAAAATTTCATGACCATGGCACCCGCGGCCACAAAACAAGTCAGCAGGCCCGATTGAAAAGCCGTGAAGCCAAAACCGAGCTGGAACATGAGTGGCGTGAGAAACGGAAAGGCACCGACGCCGACGCGGTAAAAACTGCCGCCCACAACACCGGCTCGAAAGCTTTGGATGCGCAGAAGCCTGAGATCGAGAATTGGCTCCTGAATGGACAGCGCGTGGCGCACATAAAGAGCCAGGCAAATGCCCTCGAAAACAATCAACGCCAGGACCGAGTACTCAGGCAACAGGTCGCGGCCCACAATTGTAAAACCGAACACCATTGAAGACAGCCCCAGCGCGGAAAGCAGGAAACCCCGGAGGTCAAGAGGCGGAATTGTTTCCTCACGTGTGTTTGGCATCAGCCGCGTTACCAGCGCTATTCCCAGCAGCCCAATGGGAATATTCATCCAGAATATCCAGCGCCAATCAAAATAGGTGGTGATAAAGCCGCCGATGGGCGGCCCAACCAGGGGCCCAATGAGTGCCGGAATTGTCAGCCATGCCAGGGCATCCACCAGTTGCGACTTCGAAACCGTTCGGAGGGTAATGATGCGCCCGACCGGCACCATCATGGCGCCGCCCACGCCTTGCAAAGCCCGCGCGGCGATGAGCCAGCCCAGGGATTGCGAAAATCCGCAGGCAATGGACCCCAGCATGAATACGGCAAGGGCGGCGCGGAACACATGCTTCGCCCCGAACCGGTCCGCAAACCAGCCGCTGATGGGTATGAAAATGGTAAGGCTCAAAAGATAAGTCGTGAACGCCAGTTTCAGCACAATGGGGTCCGTGCCAAGGTCTGCCGCGATTGCAGGAAGCGAAGTGGCAATCACCGTCGAATCCATGTTTTCCATGAACAGGGCCGAGGCAACTATCAGCGGGATAATGCGTGCGGGAGAAGCCATTGTGATGAGAACCAGCACGACAAGAGAATCAATTTCATGCAATCCTATGCCGTGCTAAGAGCTCACGCGTTAGTGCCGAAAGCCCATGCAAGCACTTCATAAGACTCAGGTTTTCATTGCAGGCGGCGGCCCGGTGGGTCTTACCGCAGCTATCGAGCTTTACCGTCGCGGCTTTACCCCGCGCATCATTGACCCGGATATGGCCGTTTCTCCCCAGTCACGGGCACTTGCTGTGAACCCCCGCACCCTTGATCTGTTAGAGCCATCGGGCGCCGCGGCAGCCCTATTGGCAGCCGGACACCGGGTCCGCCGCATTCAGGTTCGCTACAACACCCAGCCGCTTTTCCAGATGAAACTGGGCCTCGCTATGCACCGCTTCAACTTTCTCCTCAGCCTGCCCCAATCCAAAACCGAGGAGATATTAGCCGACACGCTGAAACGCCACGGCGGCATTTTGGAGCGTGGCACAGCCCTTGAGAGCTTCAGAACTACAGGCCCGCAAATCACCGCGAGCCTGAGCAACGGTGGCACGGTCCTGACTGATCTCCTGATCGGCGCCGACGGCTCCCATTCAACTGTCAGAAAATCGCTTGGCCTCGGTTTCCCCGGAGAAAGCGCAGAACAGGTCTTTGGCCTCGCCGATGTGGAACTCGATGCCTGGCCCTTTCCCTGGGATCAAGCGGTGGCGACCATCTACGAAGATTATGTGGTGGCCTTCATCCCCATGCGTGAAGGTTTTGGCCGCTTTGTTTCAACCCGTCCCGATACGATGAACCTGTTGCCGCCTGATGCAAAACCGCGCAGCGTTGAATGGCAGACGGAATTCCGCATCAGCTACCGGCAGGCCGAAACCTACCAGAAGGGAAATGTGTTCCTGGCGGGCGATGCCGCCCACATTCATTCGCCAGTTGGCGGCCGCGGCATGAACCTTGGCATTGAGGATGCCTGCTGGCTGGCCTGGCTGATTGAACAGGGCCGTAGCGCTGAGTATTCCGCATACCGCCATCCCGTAGGCGCAAAGGTGCTGAAGCTCACGGCCCAGCCAACCCGGCTCATCAGTTCGAACAACCTGTCGGCAAAGACACTGCGGCGCTGGATAATTCCCTACATATTGGGAATGGAGTGCGTGCAAGGCCGCATACTGCCGAGCATGCTGGCGCTTGACACACCACCGCCCCCGTGGCTTTGACCCCGGCAAAGTGAACGCGCTATAAGTCACCCATGATTTTCCGGTTTTTTTCGTGGCTTGAAAACTATGTCGATTCGTTTCCGCTGGCTGGCGCCGATAAGCCCAAGCCCAGATTGCTGGAATTTGCCTATCACTACACCAAGCCCTTTCTGCCCCTGCTGATGGCCTCAATCGCCTTCTCGACGGCCATCGCGTTCATTGAAGTCTATCTCTTTGCCTTCATCGGAAACCTGGTCGATCTTCTGGCCAATGCCGACCGTGCAACGTTCTGGCAAACCAATGGCCTGCATCTTGCCCTGATGGGTGGATTGGTCCTGCTCGTAATGCCGATCCTGAATTTTCTTTCAGAAGCCATTTCCCACCAGGGCTTACGTGGAAATTTTGCAATGCGCACGCGCTGGCTGGCGCACCGTTACGTGCTGCGCCAGAGCATGGACTTTTTCCATAATGATTTTGCTGGCCGTGTGGCTACCAAGGTTATGCAAGCGGCCATGGGTGTGCGAGATGCGGTAATGAAGGTCACCGAAGTGGTGGTTTATGTCTCGGTCTATTTCATTGGCGCTCTCATTCTCGTAGCAACAAGTGATTACTGGCTCATGGTCCCATTGCTCGTCTGGCTTGGCGGCTATGCCCTGTGTTGCTGGTACTTCGTTCCCCGCCTTGGCAAACTGTCAGAAGTCCAGGCCGACATGCGCTCGCTTGTCGTGGGCCGCGTAGTTGATAGCTACACCAATATCTCAACGGTCAAACTCTTCGCCCACGCGGACCGCGAGGATGCCTATGCCAGGGAAGGCATGGGCTGGATGCTCGAGTCCGTTTACAAATCGATGCGCATGTCCACCTTGATGACCTCAACCTTGAGCCTGCTCAGTGGTATTCTCATCTTCATGATGTCCGGCATTTCCATCTGGCTCTGGCACACCAACGCAATAACCATAGGTGCCATTGCCTTTTCCATCGGTTTGACCCTGCGTCTGAAAGCCATGTCACAATGGATCATCTGGGAAGTGGCGGGGCTCTTCGAAGATATCGGCGTTATTCAGGACAGCCTTGATACCATCGCGCGCGATCGCCTGGTGGCTGATGTGCCCAATGCAAAACCCTTGACCGTAACTAAGGGCGAAATTGCTTTTGAGGCCGTCCGCTTCAACTACGGAAAGCCCACACCCGAACATGGCCAGGAGGTCATCAACAGTTTTTCACTCAAAGTAAGGCCAGGCGAGAAGGTGGGCCTCGTTGGCCGCTCAGGTGCAGGCAAATCCACTCTCGCCAATTTGCTGTTGCGGTTTTACGATCTCGAAAGTGGCGCCATTCGCATTGATGGGCAGGATATCTCGCAAGTGGCCCAGGAATCCTTGCGCGCCAATATTGGCGTAGTCACCCAGGATACCTCCCTGCTCCACCGCTCGGTCATGGATAACCTGCGCTATGGCATGCCCGATGCCGCACTTGCCGATGTGGAGGCTGCGGCGCGCAAGGCCCATGCCGATGAGTTCATCACCAATCTAGTCGATCAAAAGGGCCACAAAGCCTATGACGCCCATGTGGGTGAGCGGGGCGTGAAGCTCTCCGGCGGCCAGCGCCAGCGCATTGCCATCGCCCGTGTGCTTCTCAAGAACGCCCCTATCCTTGTTCTCGACGAGGCAACCAGCGCTCTTGATTCCGAGGTCGAAGCCGCCATCCAGGAAAATCTCTACACCCTGATGGAAGGCAAAACCGTGATCGCGGTCGCTCATCGGCTTTCAACCATCGCCGCCATGGACCGCCTGATCATCATGGATAAGGGCCGTATCGTGGAGGAAGGCACCCACAAGCAACTGCTCAAGCGCAATGGCCTCTATGCCAACCTCTGGAAACGCCAGTCCGGCGGCTTCCTGGTTGATGAAACGGCCGTTGCCGCGGAGTAACCATTCATTAACCATAATCCCGCCACAAGTGGCGTGGAAGACGCCCCAAATTTACGCGAGGGACACCATGAAACACGCCATTATCGCACTGACAGCCGCATCTTTCCTGATTACCGCCTGCTCAACCAACCCCTATACGGGCGAGCAGCAGGTCTCTAACACCGCGATCGGCGCTGGAACGGGCGCGGCTCTTGGCGGCGCTGCAGGCGCCCTGCTCGGGGCCACCACCAAGCTCAAGACCGGCAATGCGGCACTCGTTGGTGCAGGCATCGGCGCCCTCGCCGGCGGCGGCATTGGCGTCTACATGGATAACCAGGAAGCCAAGCTGCGCGAACGCCTTGCGGACTCAGGTGTATCCGTCAGCCGCCGGGGCGACAATATCATCCTCAACATGCCCTCCAATATCACCTTCGCCACTGACCAGTCGGACATCAAGCCGAACTTCTATGAAGTGTTGAACTCCGTGGCGCTCGTGCTGAAGGAATTCGACCGGACCCAGGTTGACGTAAACGGCCACACGGACTCCGACGGCTCCGATGAATACAACGAGGAGCTTTCCAGCCGCAGGGCCAGCTCCGTTGCGCAATATCTGGTTTCCCAGCAGCTCAACCCGCAGCGCTTCTCGGTGCAAGGTCTGGGCGAAAGCCAGCCCGTGGCTTCGAATGCAAGCACTTCCGGCAAAGCCCAAAACCGCCGCGTCGAAATCCAGATTGTTCCGCTGACGTAATCTACCGACTTCTCCTTCGAAGCGGGAGAAGAGATGGGATAGATGAGGTCCCTTCCTTTCCCGCGTTCCGCGGGCGAGGACATTGGAGCATAGTGCTTTAGTGAAACACAAAACTACTCTATAGCCCCCGCATGAGCACAGCGCGTGTAACCCTCACCGTCCCTGCCCTCACCCTTGCGACGGCAGAAGAAACTGCCAACCGGTTCGAAAATGATTTTCGGACTGAGCCCCTCGCTATCACCATCAATGAAACTGATGAAGCAAAAAATCTTTGGGAAACCGTGGCCTATTTTGCTGATGCGGCAGAGGCCCACGAAGCGCAACAGCTTTTGCAATTATCGTCAGGCTTTATTTTAGCGCTGCCGGACACGGATTGGGTAAAGCATTCACTCGAAGGTCTGGCGCCCGTAGTAGCAGGACGATTTTTTCTCCACGGTTCCCATGACCGCGAATGCCGGCGCCATGGCGGCGTGCCGCTGGAGATTAATGCGGGGACAGCTTTTGGCACAGGCCATCACGGCACCACGGCGGGCTGCCTGCTCGCTCTCGACGCAATTTTGAAACAGCGTAAGCCCAAACGCATTTTGGATCTCGGTTGCGGGACTGGCGTTCTGGCTATCGCGGCTGCGCAGGCAACAAAACGAAAAACTCTCGCTACTGATATCGACGTAGAAGCTGTCCGAGTCACGCGACTGAATGCGACCCTCAATTGCGTTGGCCCCCTGATCAACGGGGTAACAGCGCCCGGCCTCAAGCACAGCCACATTGCAAGCGCTGCTCCCTATGATCTGATCTTCGCAAATATCCTGGCGCGGCCTCTCATCAATCTTGCCCAGGGCTTGAAATCAATTTTGGCTCCAGGCGGTAGTCTCATCTTGTCAGGTCTCACCAACGATCAGGTGCGTTGGGTCTCGGCCGCCTATCGCAATCGCGGACTGGTCTGCGCCAAGACCTTGTTCATGGGCAATTGGGCGACACTGACGCTGTCCAACAAAAGAAAACGTCCGGAACACTTTCGTGCCGGACGCTTAGTTTCAAGTGCTGTAGGCAAGGGATGGGAAGAGGCTTAGATCATGTTGCGGCAAAGTTGCATGACTTTGCCGATAACAACATGCTCCAGATTAATTCCCCCAAACCATCTTTTCGATTTCCGAGCGGCGCACGCCGATATCGGCGAGCATACGGTCGTCCAACTGGTGCAACTGGCGCTCAGCGCGGGTGCGCGCAAGATAGCTCTTCACGCGGCCCATAATGCCGGGGGCAAAATCTGTGCCTTTGTTGTGGATGGCTTCGCGGCCATAAGTGGTCGTTGTCATGGTCTTTCTCCTTCAATCTTCCCAAGAAACCGGCCTGAAATCAGTGCCTTGAGGTGTTAATTCTTGTGCGTCGCACAACTACATCGCCTATATATGTTGCAGATCGGCTTGTTCGTAGAGCTAACCTTCCGCATCTGCTATGCAGATTTTACATAACAATATTCATGTTCCGTTAATCTGCATGACAGGTCTTATACGCTTGAAATATGACAATTATTCAACGGTTTGTGCCTTTGTTCGGTCACAATAGTTGACAAATCGCAAAGCCTTGGTTGCAAGTTTCGGATAATTTGGGGAAACTTTGGCGTTAAGACATGCTAATCAAGCATGAATTGTGTTTGCCTAAAATTTGCACTGCACAAAAAAATGCCCGACCTATTGGTCGGGCACCGTAATTCGCAAAACTTGCTTGCTAGCGATTAAGCAGCAGTCAGATTGCCAGCCGAGCTCTTGCCCGTACGCTTATCGGTCACGATTTCAAAGGAGACCTTCTGGCCTTCTTTGAGAGTGCGCAGACCGGCGCGCTCTACAGCGGAAATATGAACAAAA
>CAZHCO010000223.1:0-2516 GCA_964530965.1 uncultured Aestuariivirga sp.
CTTCTCGCGGATTTGCTCGCGGGGGATTCTGAAATCAGCGACTCTCTGAAATTGTCGGGCCATTTCTTTGGCTCCGATTTCGCGGCACAAACGCGCGAGAGCGCCGGCGACATACAGCGTCTCGGGCTCGTATGCTTCGTGCAATGCCCGGATCAAGGTCGGGCGGGCGGCGACGAGTTCATCCCTCGTGAAACCGTACTGGGTCAATGCCTGCCAGTGGAAATGGTCGGAAAAGCGGTAGCGCCAGAGAGAGCGCTCACCGGCGATCGTGATGGCTTCGGTTTCGAGGAGCAATCCATCGGGATTGCCCTCTCTATCCCAGAGGAGATAGTCGTCAATCGTGTCAATCAACTCGTCTTCATCGCAATTCGCCGCTCGCGCTACGGCAGACGCCGTGAAGGTACGTCCTTCGAGTGCGCCGTAAGCAAGGCAAGCGCGGAGTTCCTCGATAGTGTCGGAGTCGGCAGGATCGAACAGTCTTTTCAGCCGTGCATAGATGACGTCCTTTACGATATTCAGCGGTGGCCGATGTGATGATGTCCATCGCCACTCGCCGGAATGGTCCGAGCGGCTCACAACGCCTCTCTCCTCCCAATCGCATAGCAGACGATAAACTCTTCGTGGAAAACCGCCGGTGATCCCGTGCAGATGCGCGATGATTCCGATTTGCGCCGGGCCGAGCCAGGAACTTATCTCATTCTGGTTGAGTGGATGGATTGTTTGCCATTCGGCCACGCCGCGCGCCATCAGCCCACGTACCCTTGTAATTAGAGCGTGTCGCATAATTCACGGCAAATGGATCCTTGCTATTTCGCCTTCCCGAGCTGCCACTTCTTCTTCTTTCTCATTTTTCTCTCCTTCTCCTCCGCTTCTCTCTTTTCTTCTCGCCTCTTCCTGCTTCAGATTGTTGCTGCTTTTGCTTTCTTTGCTTTCCCGGTGATGTCTCTCGTCAGCTTGTTCAAATTCAGACAAACCATCACCCGTTGCCCAGCGGCAATTAAGGTCTTGTTGCTTCTCTCTTGTCTGCGATTGAAATTGTATTTCCGACTCTTGAGCGTGCCGATCACACCTTCCGTCTTCCCCCGTTGGGAGCGCACTTCTGTTTGGTCTTCCTCGGCAACGCACCATTTGGCTTTGCCACGCGGCTGGATGCCAATTTTCTCCACCCCCTGCTTCTTCAATTCCGCGATCGTCTTGGGCGCGCTCCCGCCGCGATCGTAGACACTCATCTTCGGCGCCGCCTCGGCTCCAAAGACCTTTTTGTAATCCTTTATCGCTTCGATCGGCATTCCTCGCTCGTCCGCTCTCGCTTCCACTTCTCGCCCAAAGACATACCCCCCTTCGATTCGATTGATCAGCCACTTCAACCCGAATTCCACTCGCTTGCCCGCTTTGTTTTTGACGATCGCTCGCGCACCGGTTATCCCCGCGTGCAAAATCTTGCCCGTCGCCACGACCTTTGTCTGAAGCCATTGCAGAATCTGCGGCAACAAGGCCCCGCTCACCTCCACCATCTGCTTCAGTTTCACCACCACCGATTGCGTCACTCTCTGGCTGCTCCGGCCCACTTGTTTGATCACTTCCCGACAGTGCCCCATTAACTGTTGGGTCTGCTCGACGAGTTGATTCAACAGCTCGTCTTTCTTCTCCTGGGTCTTGGCAAACAGATGATACTCTTTGACGGTTTTGAAGATTTCTTTCGCCTTTTCTTTCCCCGATTCGATGGCCCGCGAACCCTTCTCTTTCAATTTCACCAAGCCCCGGTAGACTCGTTGCGCCACCCCATTGAGAATCCCGGCCTCGTGCGGATAACCGATCGCCGGTTCTTGCACTGTCGTGTCGGAGGACAAGATCTCTCCCTGGCCAAACCCCAGCCGCGTGGCTTGGCCGACGATCAACTCGTTGACCTCCTGCCAGCCCTCCACGCCGAGCGTGTCTTGCGCCCGCGCAATGTTCGAATGATCCCGCACGTGCGGCGAGAGTTGATCCTCGATCCCGACAAACAACCGCGAGACTGCGTTCTCCTCCAAATCTTTCTCGATTTGCCGCGAGTTGAGCGTCTTGACACTCATCAAGACCAATAACGGCACATACAAATCCACAGGCCAAGGCAATCCAGGGCCACCATCGACGTTTTTGCCGGCCTTGCGCCAATGCTTGACCATCACCGCTCGGATCGCCTCCCAATCGAGCGTCCGTTTCAACCGCAACAACGGATGATCGTCCGAGACATAGATCGAGACCAACTTGAGACACGGCTCTGGCGCAGCCGCGGACTCCGGCATAGAATCCTTCTGCTTTTTCATGATGTTCTCCTGAAGCGGTTTTCACACCTCAGGAAATATCAGAGAGCAGGGGGGCTTTTCAACCCATTGAGCGTTGAGAGGCCCTCTTCACTTGGGACGCGTCAAAGAGGGTTCGCTCCTGAGTTCTGCGACACGCTCTAACTACAGGACAAAAATTTGATAACCCTCTGCCAGCCAATAAGATCGAGGTGTTCTAGATTGGTCACTAAC
>CAZHCO010000224.1:0-1338 GCA_964530965.1 uncultured Aestuariivirga sp.
GCTCTTGGCGATGATTTGTTCAATCCGGTTAATTGCCTGGTCGGCAGTAAAACAGGTTTCCTCAAACCAGCCTGACAGATAGAAACGCAGGACGATGGGCAAGCTGGCCGCAGGCAGCCATTCGATGGCGTAGAAGAGCGAGGCAAAACTGGGAGAAAAGACCGACCATTTGATTTCCGTGCCAAGCATGCCGGTTGTCACTCTTACGGCGCCGTCATGGTTGAAACGCTCCGTTTCGACGTCATCGAGGACATGTTCGATCGACGAATCGAGGAGTTTTCTTCCACCAGCTAACCAAAACCGTTGGCCTTGCATGCCTTTTTCCGCCGTTGCGGCTCCAACTATGCTTACAGTCCTACCATGACGCCATCATCAGGCTGTAACTGTGCATTCTCCACACCATGTAGGTTGCGCCGATAATTTTAAGTTAAGATTCTCTGGATTATTTAATGGACAGTTTTAACGACAAGTCCCCGATTTTGGGGCATTTTCTTCATTTAGGGCGGAAAGGCATTAACCAAAGCGGTTGTTCTTTGGAAATCCTTTGGGTGGCAGGCGGCCCGCCTGGGCGCGTTCGCCTATCCATTCCTTCAGTTCGGTCACCGTAAAGTTCCGGCCCGATGAGTCAGCCCAGGTCAGGCCTTCTTTCAGCTTGAAGGTGCGTGCGTCCGACAGGCCGCCATCCTTGAATTTCTGCAGGCGAACGCCCTTGCCGCGAGTCATTTCCGGCAGCTCGGAAAGTTTGAAGATAATCAGCTTCCGGTTATTGCCCACGGTTGCAACATGGGTGTCAGAATCTGCCACAGGCACGCAAACCTGTGCTTCACTTGGCGCTTTTACATTCAGCACCTGCTTGCCCTTGCGCGTGGTGGCCACGCATTCATCCTCAGGCACGATGAAGCCGTCACCATCGGTTGAAGCCAGCAGACGCTTCGTGCCGGGTACATGCACGAACACTGAAACAATTGAGTCAGTCGAGTCGAGATCGGCCATAAGGCGCACGGGTTCCCCGTGGCCGCGACCGCCTGGAAGTTTTCCCGCTTCAAGGGTGAAGAACTTGCCCGATGATGAGAACAGCATGATCTTGTCGGTGGACTGGGCGGTGAGAACAAACTTCCCCTGGTCACCATCCTTGTAGGTCAGCGTCGAGGCATCCTCGATGTGGCCCTTCATGGCCCTGATCCAACTTTTCTCGCTGCATACAATGGTGACGGGTTCCTTTTCGATCATGGATTGCTCAAGGTCGAGATCAATTTCAGGAGCTTCGGCAAAATCGGTGCGCCTTTTGCCGAGCGGGGTTTTCTTGCTGAACTTCTCTTTGACGGCTTTGATTTCTTC
>CAZHCO010000225.1:0-2566 GCA_964530965.1 uncultured Aestuariivirga sp.
GTTTCCGGCACATCCCCTTTCCGGTCGCGGGTCAGTTTGAACTTTCGTCGTGAACCTATCGGACCGGCAGCTAAGTTGCTTTTTTCGGGGATGAGCGGTCAAAGCCATCGGAGATAATTTCGCAATGGGTCATCCTCAGCAATCGATGAGAACTCGACGGACGTCCGCAAGTCAATGGATTGCAGACACGTTACTGCAAGGTGACATCTTCTGGAACGGGCCAAGAGCGCCATATCAGTGCTGCCCGTCAAAGATTGTTCGAACCCTAGTTCGGGGAACGCCTAACTTTTGGATTCGACAAGTATCACCAAGGACTCCGGCACTACTCCGTCAAATGCCATTGCATCAGCGGCTGCCTTGGTCTTCATCGCCGCCATCAAGGCATCCATGTCCGAAACATCCATCAGCACAGCAACGCGGGTCGGATTCTGAGGATCAACGAATGTTCGGATGTTGGTCACCCCAAGTGGACCGAAAAGCTCTTCGCGCTTTGGTGAGGTGAGCCAGTGCTGCGCGCCTTTTGTAATGTTGTGATGGCCGATAATTGTTGGCATTGCATCCTCCTTGTTGGCCGACATCCTCCGGATGACTGCTTTGCTAATTTCAATGTTTGCGCAAAATGGTTTCAATGACAAGACCGGACCCTATTGATGGGGCGACCATACCCTAAAGCCACGATGTCTGCTCCGGGGTCAATCGAGCCTTCCTGGTTGGGTGCAAAAGTTGCCATAAGACCGCTTTTCGTTGGTAGCAGACGCCGAAAGCCCGTGTTTCAACGCAAGCTCCTTTCTTGCCGGCAATCCAGCCTGCATCCGAGGAGCAAGAACATGGAAGAGTTCAATAACCCAAGCCCACTGAATACCGCACATCAACCATGGAACAAGGGAAAGCTGATTGGCGCGAAGCCGCCCCTGCGTTCCAAGCATGTTTGGTCAATCCGAACGAAGTTGCAGATCGAAGGACGCAAACGCGATCTGGCCTTATTCAATCTCGCTATTGACAGCAAACTTCGCGGCTGTGATGTCGTGGCCATCAGAGTGGAAGACATTGCACCAAGCGGTTATGCAATTGACCGCGCTACCGTCAGGCAAAAGAAAACTGGACACCCGGTTCGCTTTGAAATCACCGAACAGACAAGGCAGGCGCTCGATGAATATTTGAGGGCGGATAGCAAACAACGAGGCGAATTTCTGTTCCGTGGCCGGAAAGGTTCCAATCGTTGTCTCACAACTCGTCAATATGCTCGGCTGGTTTCCGAGTGGATCGCGAGTTGCGGCTTGGACCCGAGCCTCTTTGGAACCCATTCGTTGAGGAGAACCAAGGCCACCATGATCTACAAACGCACCGGCAACTTACGGGCAGTTCAGTTGCTGCTTGGGCATACAAAGATCGAGAGCACTGTCAGGTACCTCGGGATTGAAATTGATGACGCGCTCGAAATTGCCGAACAAGTTGACATCTGAATTACCTGGGCAGAGCAGACATGCTCTGCCCTTCAACGAACTTCAGATTTGGGCCATGAGCGGTTATGGCACCTAGCAAGTGCTTTGCGCTTACTGACTGGCAAGTGCGGTTTCCAGTTCAGCTATCCTCTCTTTGAACGGTGCCACAATCGACAGGACTTGCGACTGGGTGAAGCGTGGGGTGATATGTTGTGGGCAATTCCAGTCATAGCCTTCGACTGAAATGATCATGCCGCGCTCGACACGCGCGCGATAGCCCGGAACATGGAACTGCTTCAATAACTCTGCATCGCCACCGCCTGTAAGCCGCACGTGGCCCAGGAGTTTCAGGCGCGTCTGGTTTGCGTAGTCCATAAAGAACAGCGACACGCGGTCATTGGCGCGCAAATTGCCCACGCTGATGTATTGGCGATTGCCAGCAAAGTCCGCAACACCAATGGTCCTGTCGTCGATGACGCGTACAAAGCCTTCGGGACCACCGCGATGCTGGATGTAGGGCCAGCCGGTCTCGCTGACTGTTGCCATGTAGAAGCTGTCGCGCGCCGAAATGAAAGCTGCTTCGTGTTCGCCCAGCCTGTCATGGTTGGCGTCGCCTTGTTCAAGACGGCCATAGCTGCGCCGGCTGCCATTGAGTTCCTGTTCGTTCTTTACGCCAGGCGTGAATGCAATCTCTGCAAATCTGTGTGCCATGGGAATTCCTGCTGTTTCTAGAAGCCAAGTTCGGTGAGGCCAGGATGACCTGCGGGGCGCGGTCCTGATGGCCAGTCAAATTTGCGATCACATTCTTCGATCGCCAGATCGTTGATGCTGGCAAATCTTCGCTGCATCAATCCTTGCTCGTCAAATTCCCAGTTCTCGTTACCGTAGGACCGGAACCACTGGTTCTTGTCATCGTGCCATTCATAGGCGAAGCGAACGGCTATGCGGTTGCCATGAAAGGTCCATACCTCTTTGATGAGGCGATAGTCCTGTTCGCGTGCCCATTTGCGGGTGAGAAACGCAACGATTTCGTGTCGGCCCTTTGGGAATTCTGCACGGTTCCGCCATTCACTGTCTTCAGTGTAGGCAAGCGCCACACGCCCTGGATCGCGGGAATTCCACGC
>CAZHCO010000226.1:0-2635 GCA_964530965.1 uncultured Aestuariivirga sp.
TGATTGTGCTTGCGGGCCATGTAGCTCTTGGCGGTTTCGACGGCTACTGCCGCATCCCGGCAATAGGCATCGGCGCCAATGGCCTTGGCAAATTCCTCGTTGAGCGGAGCGCCGCCTACGAGCACAACGTAGTCATCGCGCATGCCCTTTTCCTTTAGAGTGTCGATGACCACCTTCATATAGGGCATGGTGGTGGTCAGCAGGGCTGACATGCCGAGAATATCCGGGCCATGTTCTTCGATGGCAGCCAGATATTTCTCGACGGAATTGTTGATGCCGAGGTCAATCACCTCAAAGCCCGCACCTTCCATCATCATGCCGACGAGATTCTTGCCGATGTCATGAATGTCCCCCTTGACGGTGCCAATCACCATCTTGCCCAGGCGGGGCGCTCCCGTTGCAATGAGAAGCGGACGCAGGATGAACATGCCGGCCTTCATCGAATTGGCGGCAAGCAGAACTTCCGGCACGAACAGAATGCCATCACGGAAATCGATGCCGACGATGCGCATGCCTTCCACGAGGGCTTCGGTCAGGACCTTGTAAGGGGCCCAACCACGGCCCAGCAGAATGTGTACGGCGGCTTCAACCTCTTCCTTGAGGCCATCATAGAGGTCGTCATGGACTTGCAGAACCAGATCCTCGTTGTTGAGGGAGTTCAGATCAAGTTCGCCTGCATCGCTCATGGGGGACTCCGAGAGTGTAAATATCGCAACAGGATAGAGGGATTGGGTGGCCTTACGCTGTCATCACGCGACATTCACATGCCGGAAAGCGACGGTTGAAGCAAGCGGAAATGGCAGCTAAAGGTGACGCCTTCCAATGGTTCTCCCAGAGAGTTTTGACGTGGCCCCTTCCCTTGATGTGACAAGCATTCGCGCACAGTTCCCGGCTCTAACCTTGAAGGATGGGAGCAAGGCGCGGGTCTATTTCGATAATCCCGCTGGAACCCAGGTACCGCAGCAGGTGATCGACCGGACGGTTAAGACCTTGGCCACAAAGAATGCCAATCTCGGTGGTTACTTCACCACTACGAGGCAAGCAGACGAACTGGTGAATCTGGCTCATCAGGCGTGTGCTGATTTCTACAATGCCAGAAGCGCTTCCGAAATCGTCTTCGGGCAAAACATGACAACACTTACTTTGCACATGTCGCGTTGCCTGGGCCGGAAGTTTAAGCGCGGCAACGAGATTGTACTGTCGCGCATGGACCATGATGCCAACATTGCTCCTTGGTTGCTCCTGGCTGAGGACTTGGGCCTCGTAGTGCGCTGGATGGATTTTGATCCCGAAACTTACGAATTCCCGGAAGATGCGCTTCGCAAGGTTCTTTCGGATAAGACGCGGCTTGTGGCTTTGGGCCTGGCTTCGAATTGCACCGGCACGGTGAATGACGTGAAGGCCTTTGCCAAGGAAGCCAAAGCTGTGGGTGCCCTGGTCTATGTGGATGCGGTTCAGTATGCGCCGCACTATGCCATTGATGTGCAGGACCCGGGTGCGGATGTTGTGGTGCCCTCCTCATACAAATGGTTTGGCCCGCATATGGGCGTGCTCTGGGCGCGCGAAGAGCTGCTCAAGGAAACTTTCAGCTATAAGGTGCGCCCTGCGGGCGATGATCTTCCCCACAAGTTTGAAACGGGCACCTTGAGTCACGAAGGAATGGCTGGCTGTCTCGGGGCTATCGAATATCTCGAACAATTTGGGCAAGGAGAAACTCGGGCGAAACGCATTTCCAGCGCCTGGGACAGGCTGGTTGCTTACGAACACAAACTCACGTTGCAACTCATTGACGGTTTGCGCAGCGTAAAAGGTCTGACCATTCGCGGGCTGACTTCTGCAAACGCCCTGCACCGCCGCGTGCCCACCGTGTCGTTCACAATGGACGGCCACCATCCAGATAATCTGGCTAAAGGTTTTGCGGCGGAAAACATATTCTCTGGTCTGGCCATAACTATGCCATCGAACCCGTAGGCCGCATGGGACTTCTGGAAAAAGGCGGTGTGCTGCGCGTGGGGTTGGCGCACTACAATACGCCTGCAGAAGTTGACGGTCTTCTCTCCTGTCTCATCCGCATCATCAAGAATTAGGATTGTATCATGGTTTTCAAAATCGCCGTTGTCGGGCTTGGCAAGATTGCAGCGGACCAGCACCTGCCCTGCATTTCTAGGAATGCGGATTTCAAACTTGTCGCGGGCGTCAGCCGGCATGCCAAGGTGGATAATGTGCGGTGTTTTGAATCGCTTGGTGACCTCATCTCAAGCGGCATGGCAATTGATTGCGTGGCCCTTTGCACTCCGCCGTCGGTGCGCCTTGCGATGGCGCGGCAGGCCCTGGATGCGGGCTATCATGTGCTGATCGAAAAGCCGCCGACGCCGACGCTCGGGGAAATGCTCGCCATGATTGAACACGCGAAAGCGAGAGGCCGCGTGCTCTATGCGACCTGGCATTCGCGCTACAACCAGGCCGTCGATGAAGCCAAGCGCAGGCTTGCGGGCAAGCGCGTTTCAAAATTGAAGGTGACTTGGCGGGAAGATGTGAAGCGCTGGCACCCCGGGCAGGAATGGATTTGGGAACCCGGTGGCTTCGGCGTGTTTGATCCCGGCATCAACGCCCTTTCCATCGTCACGAAGATTCT
>CAZHCO010000227.1:0-4082 GCA_964530965.1 uncultured Aestuariivirga sp.
CGTGTCTTGAACCGTTCGACTGACACCCGAACGAGCCAATAGCAAAGAGCTGCGCAGACAAGCCCGAGCGGTATGCCACCGATCATTAGAGGAAGGAACACCGGCTCAATGATGCGCCAGAGTAAACTGGCCTGCGAAAGGAATCCGCCGCTCACAATATCTTCGGGGTTTGATGGAAGGGCAAGAAGCAACTCCGTCTTTGTCGTACGTCCGAGAGTTGCCGCGCCGATATTGTACGCAGCCAACCAGATTAAGGGAAAAGTCACCGGATTGCCAACGACGGTGCCGATTACAGATGCTAGGATGCTGGCGCGCAGCAAGAAGGCAAGCAGTGCGGCAAGGAAAAAGTGAAAACCGAGGAATGGCGTGAATGATGCAAATGCACCCGCCGCAAATCCTAAGGCAATGGCATGCGGACTCGACGAAAGCCTTGCCATACGATGCACGAGATATCGCCATGCTCGCCTCAAGCCCATCTTCGGCCAGATTAAATTCTGGACCTTTAACCAAAAACCCTGTTTTTTTCCTCGCAAAAACATGGAACATACTCCACAACCTTCTGTTTTATTGCCTAAAAATAATTCCCCACCTCAAATTGACATCTTGAGACAGAATACTATTTATACCGCGAACAGAATTAGGAACACTACGATAAGCGCCAGAAGACCTACAGCCTCCGTGAGAGCGAAGGCAAGAAGTCCAACGCCTTGCATCTTGTCGGCAGCCCCCGGATTGCGTCCGATAGAAGATAACCAGTCACCGAATATTTTCCCCAATGCCAGAGCCACGCCGAAGAGTGGGACAGTAGCCAGTGCTGCCGCAATATAGCGAAAGCCGTCATCAGTCATAGTTCATTCTCCTTAAATGAGATGGATTGCAGTGTGTGGCTAATGGCCATGCATCGCGTCTTTCACATAAATCGCCGAGAGTACAATGAAGATGTAAGACTGGATGAGCATGACGCCGACCTCCACGAAATACATCAGTACCATTGCCGCAAGTGGAAGCACTGCGGCAATGGCTCCGGGTACGCCGTACGCTTCCGTCAACATTGCGCAGAAATCGCCAAAGAGTTTGAGCATGATGTGGCCTGCCAGAATATTGGCAAAAATGCGCAAACCGAGTGTAACTGGCCGAAAGAAATATGATACGAGTTCGATCATCACAATCAGAGGTGCGATGTACAATGGTGTTCCAGTCGGCAGAAAAAATCGAAAAAATCCCAACCCTTGGGTCTTGAAAGCGAGGAAGTTGACATACACAAAAACGGCGGCGGCAAGCGCAAGTGTAACGATCACATGACTGGTGAAAGTAAATTTGATTGGTGTTAGTCCAATCAGGCTGCCGAAGAGCAGAAAAACAAAAATCGTTAGAAAAAAGGGAAGTGTTCGCTTCGCTTCTGACCCTCCAAAACGGACAATCGTATCTTCCACAAATGTGTGGACATACTCCGCACTCATTTGCAGACGACCTGGAATGATTTTCATATCGCGCGTCGCCCACGTGAGATAACCTCCAACAACAATCACCGTGGTGAGCATGGCCTGCGACGAAACGGTGAAGGACACGTTGTGTCGGAACAGAGACAGAGGAACAAGTACGTCGATTTCGAATTGCCTGATGGCGTAAGGACCTATCGGTTCCACCGTCATATTTGTGCCCTGCCTTGGTAGTGGTATTACCGTTTACACTGCTATTGCGGCTTCGGACGGTCGGGATAGAATTGGAATGCGCGGCTCTTGCCATCATGCCTCCCAAATTTCCACCCTTACCCAACGATTTCAAAGAGCAAGGGCGGAGTTCAAGTCATCACATATGAATCAACCGCCTTTTTGATGAAGCCACCCACTCTACCGGGATATGAGCTGTGATAAATCCCACCTGCTCGTCCAACAGCCTAGCGAAGCCCGTGATAATACTGGCCGTCGGATGGTCACCAGCCTGGACAACTTTTCTCATGGCCGCAGGAAGATGCTTTGATGCCGCCTCGTAACTGGCGATTACCGCATCCAGATGCTCCAAAGCTTTGAGGGCACCTAAGGGATAGAATGGCAGCCTTGATGTCTTTGCGGCGATTGAGATCGTCCGCACCGGAATGCCGCCCAACACCAACACTCGGGCTGCAAACTCATCGGCAATTGCGTCGAGGTCGCCACTAAAGTCGTTGAACTTTTTGTGCAACATGTAGAAGTTTCCACCCTTGGCATTCCAATAAGCCTGCTTGGTGCGGCTGCGCAGATCAATGGCATGCGCAAGGCATTGATTGAGTGCAGCCAGAATCTCCCAGTTCTTGACTCCGCCTTTTTCAGCACGAGGAGTGGCGGAACGCGGGTCTTCGCTGAAAGCGAACTGCTCGACTTTCGAGATTATATTCATGGATAGTTTCCTTATTTTGCAGGGATTACGGGGTTTGGGGTCAGGTTGCTTGCCATTGAAATGAAGCGACAAAGCGGAAGTGTGCCCGATACAATACTTGAAGCTTTCGCATGACCCGGTGCTGAGGAAGGGGCTCTTGCATCACTGCTTTCAGCGCATGAAGGCAACTCATGGGCGATTTGCAGGAAATACGCTTCTGCTTGATAGTCGGTGTACATCTCTAGTTTGCTCCATGTTCGGTTGAAAACAACCTGACATCGGGGAGATGGGAGCGTCGGAAGCGCCGGTCCAATCGATTTTCGCGTGAGATTTGATAGAAAATCTTTTTCAGGGTGAGATCAGAGTTCGTACAGCATAAAATCCGGGAAATTTCGCTTCACGGCATCGCGCAAATGGCTTGCGATGAGGAGGAAGGTTTCGGTCTGGGGCGAGCTGCTGCGCCAGGCAAGTCCGATGGTGCGGTGAAGAGGCTTACCCTTCAGTGTCAAAAGCTTGATGCCGGATTCGGGCGTTGCAGTACTTCTTGCGTAGAGGCCCGGAAGGAAGGTGAAACCCAGCCCGGTAGCCACCATCTGGTGCAGGGTATTGAGGCTCGTGCCTTCAAAATCATGGAGCATGTGTGCGCCGAATTCGTCACAGATCGATTGCACCTGCTCGTGAAGAGCGTGCCCCTTCTCAAGTGTTAGCACAGATTCCCCGGCGAGTTCTTTTGGGCCAATCATGTCCAACGCCGCGAGCCGGTGGTCAGCGGGAATTGCCAAATAAAGCGGCTCCCGGAAAACCCGCATGGTTTCGAAATCCTCTCCGCGCAAAGGCAGCGGCAGGATCAGGAGGTCATGTTTGCCCTCGGTAAGCGCATCAGGCAGCGCATTAGGAAAATTCTCGCGGATGTGGAGGCGAAGCTCCGGGTGGTTCAGATGGAGTATTGGCACGAAGGCAGGAAGCAGATGCGGGCTAATCGATATCGGTATTCCAAGGCGCACCACGCCGCTCATGCCCTGGCGATGAATTTGGGCGACGTCATGAATTTCCTGTACAGCCACCACGATACGCCTAGCGACAGCGACAATCTGCTCACCAGCGCCCGTAAAGATAAGCGGCGCGCGATTACGCTCAACCAACTGGACACCAAGTCGGCGCTCAAGCGCCATAAGTTGTGCGCTCAGCGTGGGTTGGCTGACGCCTGTCTTTTCAGCTGCAAGGCGGTAGTGCCCGGTTTCACTGAGTGCTACGAGGTATTGCAATTGCCGGAGGCTTGGCATTCCTGATATTTGATCAAGCTGGCAAAGCGGCCGACTTGACCTCCGTTTCGATATTCCTGCGCAAGCCCATGTCGAGATTGAGGCGACTGGCGAGCTCGTCGAGATATTTCACCTCAGCCAGATTATCTGCATTGATGGCGAGCACCGATACGGCGTAAATCTCTGCGGCGCGTTCCATGTTTGTTGCCTTTGCAGCGATGGCATCAAGGTCGAGCGGCTTGCGGATTTGATCCATGAGGAAACCCTTTTCGTCAGCCGCCAGATTGCTCCGGTCAACTCTGGCAAATATGCGCGCTTGCTCATCCGCATCAATATGGCCATCGGATTTGGCGGCCGCAATCATTGCTGAGAGAAGCGTGAGGCTCAGCTCATTGCGCTCAACTTCCTGGCTGGGGAGAAACGTGGTGCCCTCTGCTTTGGCCGCCGCGTCCTTCATGTTGTCAG
>CAZHCO010000228.1:0-6729 GCA_964530965.1 uncultured Aestuariivirga sp.
TCCCGGCCCAAAACGCAACCGGCTAATCCAAACTCACTTTTCACGGAAATCCGGCGAGCCCATAGCCCGATACGTCCCGCGCAGCAAGGATTCATAGTCTTTAACCATTGTGACGGGAGAGGGTTAACAAATCCTTCCCCGTCGGAGCTGCGGAAAACCGTCAGCTCGTCCTTGCGCCGCCGGTAATAACCGTGACAGCACGGCGATTTTGTGACCAACATTGCTCGGCGTCACAAAGTGCCGCAGGCCGTTCCTTGCCATAGGCGATAGATGAAATGCGGCTGGCTTCAACCCCTTGGGAAATAAGGAACTCGCGCGCTGCCGTGGCGCGGCGGGCTGAAAGGGCAATATTATATTCACGTGTGCCGCGCTCATCCGAATGGCCTTCCATCTGGATGGAAACGCCGGGGTATTGCTGCAACCATGCGGCTTGCTTGCCGAGGATTTCCTCGCCCTCAGGCGTCAGGTCTGCCTGATCAACCACGAAATAGATGCGGTCACCCACATTGGTGGCAAAATCGGCCTCGGAGCCGGGTGCTGAACTGCCAAGACCGGCATTTGCGGCTTCCAGGTTTGGTGTGTTCTTTTTCGAACACGCCGTCAGGGCCAGCACACAGCACAAGGCCAGGGCCAATTTCATTCCGCTTAAATTACGCAACATTATAACCACTCCATTAATTCCGTTCGTGACAAGCCCCCCGGCCCCCACGAAAACATGCACGTCAGTTCTAGTTAAGGCGCGGCGACCACGCGGGATCAGAACCGAAACCCGGCGTTTGAACCTGTTGCTCATTGTATCCGGTGATATCCACCGAATAGAGCTGAGGCCCGCCATTTTCACCGGGAGTATCCCGGAAAAACATGATCACGCGGCCGTTTGGTGCCCACGTTGGACCCTCGTTATGGTAGCCTTCGGTTAATATTCTCTCACCAGAGCCATCGGGCTTCATCACGCCAATGGCGAAACGGCCTTCAGCCTGTTTTGTAAACGCAATATACTGGCCATCCGGCGACCACACGGGCGTTGAATAGCGCCCATTGCCGAAGCTGATGCGGTTTTGGCCTGATCCATCAACACCCATCACATAAATCTGTTGGGTGCCGCCACGGTCAGACTCGAATGTGATCTGGCCACCATCGGGTGAATAGCTTGGGCCCGTATTGATCGCCGGCGTATTGGTCAGCTGGCGAAGTTGCCGCGAGCGCAAATCCATTTCATAGATGTTGGAGTTGCGCCCGTCGGTCGTAAGCAGGCTCATGATCACGCGCTGGCCATCGGGCGAATAGCGCGGCGCAAAGCTCATGTTGGCAAATTCCCCCACTATCTCCCGCTGGCGCGTTTCGATATTGAAGAGGTAGACCCGGGGCGTTCCCTGTCCAATCGACATGTAAGTGATTTCCTGGCTGTTCGGCGAGAAGCGCGGCGTGACCACCAACTCCCCACCGTCAGTCAGCGTGCGGACATTAAATCCATCCTGGTCCATGACCGCCAGCTTCTTAACACGCTGATCCTTGGGGCCAGACTCATCAACGAAAACGATGCGGGTATCAAAATAGCCCTCAATACCCGTGAGTGCCTTGTATATGATATCCGAGGTCAGATGTCCGATGCGCCGCAAATTTTTCGGTGAAGTGGAAAACTGCTGGGCCGCAATCTGTTGCTGCGAATTCACATCGAACAGTTTGAACTCGACGCGGATTTTTCCGCCATCCACATAGACCTGTCCCGTAACCAGCGCCTTGGCTTGAACCTGTTGCCAATCAACAAAGCGCGGTTGCTGATTGAAATCGGCAATCTGCTCAATGAATGAGTTTTGAGGTAAAGGCTCAAAGTAGCCGGAACGCCCCAGATTGTTGCTGATGACTTCACCTAAGGTCACGCCCGCTTCTTCCGCGCCGCCACCCGTCAAGAATGGCGTGATGGCGATGGGCAACGGATTGATGCGGCCGCCGGAAACATCGACCTCAAGCGCAAAACTGGCACGTGGCACCAGCGCCAGCATGAGAAGTGACACCGCCAGAATAAAATTTCTCACAGGCGCAAGGCGGGCAAAATTGAGCATTGAAATTCCCATGAGGCTTATGTTCCAAACATCATGTTTGGATTGAAGTTGACTGTATTGTCTTTCCACAGGTCATAGCGGTCAGGCGGAAAAAAATCATAGGGCTTGCATTCCATGACGGCCGAAACCGCCGATTGCGCCGTGGTGGCAAAAAGCGGATCGGCGCTGCCATTCAGGACTTCCGGCAATCCCGCAACGCTGCCGTCGGGGTTGAGAAAGAAACGGACCTTGACCGTAATGTTGGCCTCGCGTGCACCAGGTGGAACCGACCAGCAGCCAGCCAGTTTCTGGCGAAGAGCGTCAACAAGGGTTGCGGCCAGCGCATCATCTGTGCCCAGAATATCTGCAACACCCTGCTCTGGCTCGGCTGTCACCTTTGCAGTTTGCTGAGGCGCGGTTTTCTCATCATCCGTCTTGTTCAGGAATGCTGCGATATCATCCGTGTTGAGTTCTGGCTTTTTTTTCTTCTTCTTTTCTTCCGGTTTCTTCACCGGCTTCACTTCAGCCTTCTTCACTTCCTCTTTAGGCTTCGGTTCTTCCTCAACCTTCTTGAGGAGGTCCTTCAGGGGATCGGGATCAAGCGGCTTCGGTTCTTCCTTTTTTGGTTCTTCTACTTTCGGCGCGGGCGGCGGCGGTTCCGCCACGGCTTCCTTGACTGCCTTCTTTACTTCCTCGGCAACCTTTGGCGCTGGCTCGACTTTTTTCACAACTTCAGTTTTCTTGGGCGCTACTTTCTCAACCGGTTTTTCTTCGGTCTTGGAAGTGGCCTTACGCTTTGATTCGTCCGTGAGCTTGGAAATATCGACCTGGATGGCGTCCTGCGGCTGCACCTTGAACTTGTCGGGATTGGGCAAAACGACGAGCGCTGCGACAAGAACGCCGCCATGCAGTACCAGAGATGTAATCAGGCTTTTGCGCATCCTTAGTTTGAGGTTCCCACCTTCTTTTCAAGGTCACCAGTGACCAAACCAATCTTGCGGTAGCCCGCCCCGTTGAGAAGGCCCATCACTTCCATGACCGACCCATAATTTACATTTGTATCAGCCCGCACAAAGATCTGTTCCTCATAGCCATTCTTGGCAATTGCAAAGAGTTTTGGCTGAAGTTCCTCGAGAGGTATTTGGGTTTCCTGGAGGTAAATCGTCTTGTCGGCCTGCACCGTGATGGTGAGCGGTTCGACGCTGGTATTCAATTGCTTGGCTTCCGTTTTGGGAAGCTCGATAGGCACGCCCACCGTCATCAAGGGCGCTGCCACCATGAACACGATCAACAGAACCAGCATCACGTCTACGAGCGGCGTCACGTTGATTTCGTGCATCACCCCGGCAGACTTGCGCCGCCTGGAATTGCGCCGCGTGTAACCGCCCTTAGCTCCGCCTGCCGCTGCTGCCATGATTAAACCCGCTCATCCAGCTGACGTGAAATAATCGCCGAGAATTCGTCAGCAAAATTTTCCAACCGCATTCCAATCCGGCCTGCATCCGCCGAAAACATGTTATAAAAAATTGTCGCTGGTATGGCAGCCACAAGGCCAATAGCCGTGGCAAACAGGGCCTCGGCGATGCCCGGCGCCACTACCGCCAGATTGGTATTCTGCGAATTGGCGATGGCCTGGAACGAAGTCATGATTCCCCAGACCGTTCCAAACAGGCCGATGAAAGGCGCTGCTGCGCCTGTCGTTGCAAGAAACAGCAGCCGCGCTTCAATCGTGCTCATTTCCTTCTGGATTTGCACATCTACAACCTTCTCAATGCGTTTTTGCACGCCCTGAAAACCAGCCCGCAGCGCCGCATCCTGGCTGCGTTTCCATTCCCGCATCGCCGCCATGAAAATCGCCGACAGGCCCAGATTGCTGCGGGTCCCGAGCGCGAGATAGAGGTCTTCAAGGGATTGGCCCGACCAGAAGCTTTGTTCAAACTTGTCATTGGCGGAGTTCATGCGGCGCACCGCAAAATACTTCTCGATGATCACCGCCCAGCACCAGACGGAAGCAAAAGCCAAGCCAACCATGACGAGGAATACCGGCCAGCTCGCCTGCATAATCAAATGATAGAGCGAAATTTGCCCCGGCTGCGCCACCGCACCTACAACTACTGGATCCATGCCACTTTCCAACTTCCCCGGAATCCGTCCCTGAACCCCATGCCCCCACTTGGGGTGGCGCCCTGAAACAGGTTAAATCTGTCCAAACTGCGGCGATTCGCATCTTTTCCGCAGAATCGGCCGCAAGGCCGGTACCGTTGCGGCCAGCCCTACCCCAAATGAAGGTTTTATGGTTAAGTTTCTGTTACGTGGCTGATTCAACACGGGAAACAAACGTTTTTGTCATGTCGGGCGGCAGCCGCTTTGGCCTCCCCTGCCCATCCACCAGCGCCACCGTCACCTGCGCTTCAAACAGCTTTTCCCCGGCGCGCAGCACCGTTTGGATAAGTTCCATCCGCGCGCCCGCGAATTCAACAAAGCGCGTTTCCACCTCCAGCAGATTATCAATCAGCGCCGGTTTCAGGAAATCACACACCATGCGGCGAACCACGAAACTCGCAGTTCCATGCATTTCGCTGTGGTGGATGCCAAGCAGCCGCAAACAATCCGACCGTGCCCGCTCACAGAATTTCAAATAATTTGCGTGATAAACCGAGCCGGAAAAATCCGTGTCCTCGTAATAGACGCGAATGGGCAGGCGGTGCACTTTACCTTCAAAGCGCCCTGAAATGTCAGGCCAGCGCTCAGTCATTCATATCACCCAGCGGCAGAATGCCCTGCGTGATGTCGGACCGCTGCGGCGTAGGCAATCCCATATGTTTGAAAGCATGCGGGGTCAAAAGGCGCCCCCGTGAAGTGCGGTTGAGAAACCCGATTTGCAGGAGATAGGGCTCGACAATATCTTCAATGGCATCGCGTGCTTCCGAAAGCGAGGCGGCAATCGTATCAATGCCAACCGGCCCGCCACCAAAATTGACAGCGATGCAATTCAGGTAACGATGGTCCAGCGCATCAAGCCCGCGCTTGTCCACATCAAGATTACCGAGCGCCCGATCAGCTGACCCCGCATCAATACGCGCATCTCCAGAAACCGAAGCGAAATCCCGTACCCGCCGCAAAAGCCTTCCCGCAATGCGGGGCGTCCCCCGTGAGCGCTTGGCAATTTCGCGCGCGCCATCCTCGGTAATCGCCACTTTCATCACGCGCGACCCGCGCTTCACAATATCCAGCAAGTCATCATCCGTATAAAAATCGAGGCGAATGGGAATTCCAAAGCGGTCGCGCAAAGGCGTGGTCAATAGCCCCGTGCGCGTGGTGGCCCCAATAAGCGTGAACTTCGCAAGATCAATGCGCACCGACCGCGCCGCCGGCCCCTCACCGATGATGAGATCAAGCTGGTAATCCTCCATCGCCGGATAGAGAATTTCTTCCACCGCCGGATTGAGCCGGTGAATTTCATCGATGAACAGAATATCCCGGTCTTCCAAATTCGTAAGCAGCGCCGCAAGATCACCGGCCTTGGCAATCACCGGCCCAGAGGTCGCGCGAAAATTCACCCCCAACTCCCGCGCCATGATCTGCGCCAGCGTCGTCTTGCCCAGGCCCGGTGGCCCCGCAAACAGCACATGGTCCAGCGCTTCGGCCCGCGACCGCGCCGCCTCAATAAACACCCGCAGGTTCTTCTTGACCTTAGTCTGCCCCACAAATTCATTCAACGACTGCGGCCGCACATGGGAATCCAATCCATCTTCCGGCCTGTCTTCGCGGTCTATGAGGCGACTAGTCATTCAGTATCGGCCGATAAATGAGTTTAATCAGACACCACACCGCAGCTGCTGCAAACAGGTAGGTGAAAAGAAGCGGGTTTACTAAGAAGGTGTTAAAAGGATTTGCTTTACTAGAAACGATTTGAACCCCACCACTAACAACAAAAAATATCACAAAGGAAAATAATGCCGCAATGACGGGAACCCAAATGGGGACTTTTTCAAAATTCCCAGCATATACACCATCACATATGCCTACGAACAAAGCCGGAATCCCACCCAATAAGTAAGCCGCCAGATAAAATTCGCCGTTCATCAATGGAATGAAAAAGTATCTTAGATTGGCAATTCGAAATCCCCCACTAAGCGACCCCACTAAAGAAACAAACAACAATCCCAGCACCGGACCGACAAGCGGATAGAGAAACCAATACTGGGATCTACGGTTCATAACAGTGCCAATTCCTTCAGCGCCTGCCGGATCAGTTTCTCGGTCGGCTGATCATCGCCGTTCTTGCGCATCGCCGCTGCAACAGCGGCGCCCGCCTGTGACTGGCCGTAGCCCAGATTGACAAGGGCTGACACCGCATCCGATGCCGACGTTGGCCTTGGCCCTTCAAGCTCCGCCTGAAGTTTGGAAAGCGTAGCATCAGCGCCGGTAAAGGCCGGCGCCTTGTCTTTCAGTTCCAGCACAATGCGCTCTGCCAGTTTCTTGCCAACTCCGGGGGCGCGACCAATCATCGGCTTGTCCTGCAAGGCAATGGCATTGGCAATTTCAGGCGCCGACAGGGTGGAAAGAATGGCCAACGCCACCCGCGTGCCCACGCCCTGCACGGTTTGCAAAAGCCTGAACCACTCCCGCTCCAAGACGGATGCAAATCCCACAAGCCGGATCATGTCCTGGCTCACCAGCATTT
>CAZHCO010000229.1:0-2918 GCA_964530965.1 uncultured Aestuariivirga sp.
CGCTTCAGACATAAAAATTCGGCATCGTTCCTTGTGATCAGGAACAACCCCACGCCTTTACGACGCATAAAACCTACAACTTGGAGAACCTACCCGCTTTTAAACGCCCAAATTAAGTCCGTGTCAGAAAACATCCCCACATTCTGACATTTCATTTTACGCATCCCTTTGGTGACAAACTTCGCTGCTTCCAGGCCGTCCATCGGCAGCGTTAAGGGGGAACCTACAAAAGCAAAGCGACACACTGCAAGATGAATCCGGAGTTGTTCCGTACACGGAGCGAGCCCGCTCATGCGGCGGTTTTTGGCAAAATTTGCTGGCTTTTGCTAACTCCCTGATGTGCCTTTGTGAATCACGCTTCAATAGAGCGCTGGCAGCAAATCCAGTGCGCCGCAACATCTGAAAAATAAATATCGCGAAATTGAACTGCGGCGTGCAGTTCCTCGAAGGCTGCAACTCCCTTCGCCCAAGCCTTTGTATTTCAAATGGAAAAAGTGCCAAAGATTGTCAGTCAGCGGACAAACAAAAACGCGCCGGAAGAAATCACGACGCGTTTTCAAAAAGATATGTGGATAAATCTCAGCCGAGGAGCGCCCGGATGCGGCTGACAAGGCGTGAAACCTTGCGCGAGGCGGTGTTTTTATGGAACACGCCCTTCTGCGCACCGCGCATAAGCTCGGGCTCAGCCACTTTCATTGCCGTTTCGGCAGCCTGCTTATTTCCTGTGCTAATCGCCTCTTCCACCTTGCGGAGAGAACTGCGAACCCGGCTTACCCGGTTCTTGTTTACTGTGGTACGGCGGGCTGAAACCCGTGTTGCCTTCTTTGCAGACTTCGTATTGGCCATCTATTTTTCCTGATCACTTGAATTGGGGTCAAACAGACCGGAACATCAAAAAAGCTACCGGCGGTTTGCCAATAGCCAATCAACTCCAGCCCCTTGAATTGGGCGGCTTATATCGGGGCAAGGTGCTGCCGTCAATTGCCCAGTGGACAGCCGCTTAAACGACCTATTTACATAGGTGACCATGGTTTCCAGCACGTCCACATATCTTGGCATTGATCTTGGAACGACAGCGCTCAAGTGCATAATTACCGATCATAAACAACGCGTTGTAGAGAGCTCCGAAGTCAAGCTGCTGATTTCCAGACCGCAGGCGCTGTGGTCGGAGCAAAATCCAAAAGACTGGTGGGCGGCTTTGCAAAGGGCTTGCAAGCTGCTGCGGGCTGCCAATAGCTACGCCTGGAAGCGCTTATCAGCCATTGGACTATCAGGCCAAATGCACGGTGCTGTGGTTCTCGATGCTGCCGGTCACGTTCTTCGTCCAGCCATTCTGTGGAATGACGGGCGCTCATGGTCAGAAGCCGCTCACCTTAATGTTCAGTTTCCTGATATCGGTCAAATTGCCGGCGTGCCCGCCATGGCGGGCTTCACCGCGCCAAAACTTCTTTGGCTTCGGACCCATGAGCCAAAGATTTTTCAACGCATTGCGATGCTTGTTGCACCCAAGGATTATTTGCGCTTCCAAATGACGGGTGAATTCATCACAGACCCTTGCGATGCCTCGGCCATGCTGCTCTTTGACGTGGGCCAAAGGAAATGGTCACCGACTCTGGTCGAGGCTGCCGGCCTTGGAATTCAGAAGCTTCCCAAAGTCAGCGAAGGCCCGCAGGCGTCTTCATATCTCTCAAAAACTGCCGGTAAACATCTTGGACTTCCATCACGGTTGCCAATTGCAACGGGGGCTGGTGATGCGGCAGCCTCGGCCGTTGGCATTGGGGCCATTCATGATGGTGATGGGTTCATCTCACTGGGAACGTCGGCGCAATATTTTGTGACGACGAATGATTATCGCCCGCACCCCGAACAGATGATACATGCCCTGTGCCATGGCTTGCCTGATCTCTGGTATCAGGTTGCGGCCATGCTGAATGGCGCGAGCCCGCTCAACTGGCTCGACGGCATTCTGCAAAATGGAAACATTCAAAGCCTGCTGCAGCGAATGGCGCGCAGATACCGCGGCGTTGGACATATCCTGTTCCTGCCTTACCTCAATGGCGAACGCACGCCCCATAATGATCCGTTTGCGCGCGCGGCGTTTCACGGCTTGCATGCGGGAACTACGCAAGAAGATCTGGCGCTGGCGGTTCTCGAAGGCGTTGCTTTCTCACTGGCGGATTGCCAGGATGTTCTGGAGCAAAGCGGAACGCGGGTTTCGGAGTTAATAGTCGTGGGCGGCGGCACGCGCAGCAAATTCTGGATGCAGCTTTTGGCCAATGCCCTTAACCGGCGGATTACGATTTGCAAGGGTTCAGAGGTCGGGGCCGCTTTTGGCGCGGCACGGCTCGCACGGCTTGCCGTTACAGGAGAGGCCGTGGCGGATGTCTGCACCAAGCCAAAAGCCCTGCTGCATCTGGAGCCTGATCCCGCACTTTCCAAAGCCTATGCGGATCGGCTAGGAGATTTTCGCGCGCTTTACCGCGCCTTGAAAGGAATTCAGAATGTATAGCGAAACAAGGCCCTGGGGATCGTTTTATGTTCTGGACGAAGGCGCAGGGTTCAAGGTGAAGCGCATCGCGGTCAATCCGGGCGGGCGCCTTTCCTTGCAGAGCCACAAGCACCGGGGCGAGCACTGGACCGTGGTGACAGGCATTGCGACAGTTACGGTCGGCGACAGTGTGCAGAATCTCTCGCGCTCGCAATCCATCGATATCCCTCGGGGTGACAAGCACCGGCTGGAAAATCTCGGCGGCGGGGTGGTTGAAATCATCGAAGTGCAGTTTGGCGATTATCTCGGTGAAGATGACATCATCCGTTACGATGATGTTTACAACCGCACATGAGCAATCGCATCGGCATAGACCTCGGCGGCACGAAGATCGATGCCATCATGCTTTCCGAGACGGGCGGGACGCTTT
>CAZHCO010000230.1:0-1228 GCA_964530965.1 uncultured Aestuariivirga sp.
GGCACGGGGCAGAGCCTGCTGGAAGCCAAGCTGCGCGCCATCGACGAAGCGCGTTCGTCCGTTCGCATGGAGACTTTCACTTTCAGTAGCTCGGATGTGGGTCGTCGCTTTCGAGATGCTCTCGCGGCGGCGGCGCGGCGCGGGGTGCGCGTGCGGCTGATCGTGGACCCAGTGGGCTCGTTCCGGCTGGGGCGTGACTATTTCGACGAGCTGGTAGCCGAAGGCGGGGCGATGCGCTGGTTCAATGACGTGCGCCTGGCGTCATTCTCGTTCCGAGACCACCGCAAGTTGCTGGTCATTGACGAGACGCAGGCCTATGTCGGCGGATGCAACATCGCGCCGGAGTACTGGGGTGACGGCATCACGGTGGGTTGGCGCGACGGCGGCGTCACCGTTGCCGGACCGGTGGCGGCGGTGCTCGCGGCAGAGTTCGACCGCCAGTGGGAACGGACATCCGGCCGGCACTGGACCTTTCCTCACGGGGGCATCCGCCAGCGGGCCCCGGCTACCGGCCGACGCGAGGTGGAGGCCCTGTTCATGAAGCCCGGCTTTGGCTGGAATCCGCTGCGCGACGCTCTGTGGCAGGATCTCGCGACCGCCAGGGACGTGGCGATCACTGCCGCGTATTTCCTGCCGCCCCATCGGCTGCGTGACCGGCTGGCCCAGGCGGTGGCGCGTGGGGCGCGGGTGCGCGTGCTGCTTGCGGGGAAGAGTGACGTGCGCCTGATGCAGCTCGCATCGCGTTCGCTCTACCGGCGACTGTTGCAAAAGGGCATCGAACTGTGGGAGTACCAGCCGCAGGTGCTGCACGCGAAACTGATCGTCATGGACGACATCGTGTTCGTCGGTTCGTCGAATCTCGACCCGCGCAGTCTGCGTATCAACTTCGAGGTCATGCTGCGCATTGAGGACGCAGCGCTGGCCGCGACCGCGCGTCAGCAGTTCGAAGCCGATGTGGCGCAGCGCGCGATTCCGATCACCCGCGAGGCGCTCCAGCAGGGCCGCTCGTGGTGGGAACAACTGAAACAGCGGCTCGCGTATTGGGTGTTCGCCCGTCTCGATCCCGAAGTGGCAGCGCTCAAGTTGCAGAAGTGGGTTCTCCGCAAGGACCGGTTCGTGCGGCGCGTGAAGCGTGTCCGGCGAGCCGGTGCACGCCAGGCTGAGTAGCAATCAGCCTCCCCTCGGTTGGATTCCCGCCTTCCGCTTGCCTTCCCAGGGAGCGGGGCTT
>CAZHCO010000231.1:0-1959 GCA_964530965.1 uncultured Aestuariivirga sp.
CTCGAGTTTAGACAAAAAGGTTCGTAACCTCTCGCTTGCTATTTGAAAAAGAAGAAACTGGCGCGAAGCTCTTGGAATGAAAACAAAACCAACCGAGCCTCTCAACCAGTTTCGCAACCAATTGTACCCGATCCTCAATCCGAGTCGGGATGCCGTCTTTGAAACCATTGATGCAATCGCAAACAGTCGCGACGCGCGATCGGCCGTCGAGGTCTCTTTGAGCCCGACGATGGAACGCAATTTCGCCAGCGTCTACAAGGGCATTGAGCGCACGCGCATTGATCCAGACCAATTGACTCCATTGTTGGTGCGCACGGCGGAGAGCGCGGGCACGTTGTTGTTTGACGGTTGGGCGCTCTATGCGTTGGATCATACGCCGTATCCACGGCCGTCCGCGCCGACAGTGCGCGATCGCGGGTATGTCCATGGTGCGAATGGGATCGAAGTTGGCCATCAGTATTCGCTGCTCGGCCGCGTCATGCACGAGCGGGGCAGTTGGGTGGGTATCGTCAAAGCGGACCGGATTGAGACGCATCAGAAACCGACCGCCGTGGGAGCCAAGCAATTGCGCGAACTGAAAGCCGAGAGCGAGTTGCCCGTGATCGCGTCTTCTGACAGCGAGTATGTGACGGATGCGATTCTCGATGAAGCTTCGGACCGGATGCGATTGCTGATTCGCTTCAAAGTCAATCGCAAGCTCTTTCGTGCTCCGAAAGCCAAACCGCCCGGATCGCGCGGCGCCAAGCCCAAACACGGGGAGAAGATTCAACTCAACCGGGAAGAAACGCTGCGCGCTCCCGACTGCCTCCATCGCGTTGAGAACGAAGACGGCGGCTGGACGATGATCTCGATTTGGGAGAATGTACATGTTCAATCGCGCCCCAACTTGCCGCTGTGTGCGGTGCGAGTCGAAGTCTTCAAGGCCAACGGCCAACGCCGTTACCAGCGTCCGCTGTGGCTGGCTTGGACCGGGCCGGCGGAGATGGATTGGATGAAATTCTGGCGCGTCTATCTGAAACGCTTTTGCCTGGAATGCGTGCATCAGTTCACCAAGAACTCATTAGCCTGGACACGTGCGCGATTCGGCTACACGGCGCGCGAAGAACGCTGGACCCAACTGGTGATGCTGGCTTACTGGATGCTGCTGCTGGCGGCCCCGGCGGCCAAAGACATCGCTCGCCCCTGGGAGAAGCCGACACCCGATGGCAGGCTCCCTACTCCGGGAAGAGTCCAGCGCGACTATTTTCGGATTTATCGCGAGGTTGGGAGTCCGACCTCTTCTCCCAAAGTGCGTGGAATTGCTCCGGGACGCCGCACGGGCTTCCGGCCCGAGCCGCGCACACGCTTTACCGTGGTCTACAAGACCCAAAAAGCGGCCGAAGCGCCCTGAAGGCGACTCTCTTTCGGCCTTTCAATGTTGCTCGAACCCTCGTCAACCCGACGACGAGGAGGGAGATTGTCTAAACTCGAGGGGAACTAGCGCGGGAATTTCAGGAGGAACTGGATGCGCTCTTCGCCTTGATTCATTCGCCGGACCCTGCCCCGGATGAATCGCCCGACCCGCCTGACTGGCCCAACCTGTAGCCATTGGTTCCAGTGGCAATTCGTTTTCCCCCTATCGTGAGGGTAAGATAGCGGGCATGGAAATCCATCTGAATCCACGTCTAACGCAAGCGCATCAGGCCGCCATCCTGAAATATTCGCGCAATCCGCGCGCGTTGCGGAAGGACGAGTGGGTTACGGCGTTGGCGGCCTTTGATCTGCTCAGCGCTTGCCGCGTGATGCGGGAAGGAAAGAGCCAGACCTTCGCGCAGTTTTACGAAGAGTCCGTTGACCGCCCCTACGCAACCGCCTTCATCAGCGAGTTGCTTGCGATGAACGATGCCGAGGGCGAGGGGATGCGGCGGGCAGAGGCGATAAGAACCCAGATGTTGGCGGACCTCAGAGCGGCGGCGTTGT
>CAZHCO010000232.1:0-1228 GCA_964530965.1 uncultured Aestuariivirga sp.
TGATACTGGCCGGGCCGGGGCCCGGTAAAGGTCGAAAAACCGGAGCTAATTAAGCGGTTGCGACGGTGCTCGGTTCGCCGTTCGCCGCGTTGCTTTTTTCGTGGCGGATGCGCTCGTAGATTTCTTCGCGGTGGACGCCGATTTCCTTGGGTGCCAGTACGCCGATGCGGACCTGGTTGCCCTTGATGTCGAGCACGGTGACGGTGACGTTGTCGCCGATCATCAGTGCTTCTCCCACGCGACGCGTCAGGATGAGCATGTTTCTTGTACTCCCAGCTTCCCTGCGTTATCCCCCAAATGTGGCAAAAATGATAGCAAAGGGACTGGATGGGGATATGTTATGTCAAATCAAGAGCTTGGAGCGCGTTCGAGTCCATAGGCGCGGTGCAGTGCGCGCACCGCGCGCTCCAGGTCTTTTTCAGAGACAAGAACGCTGATCTTGATCTCGGAGGTCGAGACCAGCCGGACGTTGATGAATTCCTTCGCGAGGGTTTCGAAGAGGCGGGTCGCTACGCCAGCATGGGTGCGCATGCCGGAGCCGACCACGGATAGCTTGGCCACGCGGTCGTCGCCCTCGACAGTGGCGCCGGGGTAATCGGCCGTCGCCGATCGGGTCAGTTCGAGGGCCTTCTCGTAGTCGTCGCGGTGCACCGTGTAGCTGAAATCCACCCTCTCCTCACGCGGCGCGTTCACCACGATCATGTCCACGTCGATCGCAGCCCCGGAAATGGGCTTGAGTATGGCGTGGGCGACGCCGGGCTGGTGCGGGACACCGGCCACAGTGATTGCGGCTTCGTCGCGGTTGAAGGCGATGCCGGAAACGACGGGGGCTTCCACTTTGCGATTCTCCTGGCAGATGAGCGTTCCGGGACCTGGTTCAAAACTGGATAGCACGCGCAGCTTCATGCCATAGCGTGCGGCGAATTCGACGCATCTCAAATGCAGTACGCGCGAGCCCTGCCCGGCGAGTTCGAGCATTTCCTCGAAGCTGATACGGTCAAGACGCCTCGCCTCGGGCACCATGCGCGGGTCGGTGGTGTAGACACCATCGACATCCGTGAGGATCTGGCATTCGTCGGCCTCGAGGACGACGGCGAGTGCGACCGCAGTCGTATCGGAGCCGCCGCGGCCAATGGTCGTGAGATCCCCATTCGCGGCGCGGCCCTGGAATCCGGCGACGATCGGCACGATGCCGGCCTCCAGTTCTTTCTTCAGCACTCTCGCGTCA
>CAZHCO010000233.1:0-22359 GCA_964530965.1 uncultured Aestuariivirga sp.
TCCCGAACGCCCTTATTAACGGCTTATTCGCACCTTACCAGTAGGGCCGGTAACTCATCCACACCTCATTTGGAAAACGTTAGAAGTTCATGCTATAGGCTGCCAAACAGGTGGAATACCGGTAACTTTGCCAAACCTGCCGCCGGATTAAAAGGACTGTCATGAACGATTCGAAATTCTCGCTGGGACGCCGAAGAATAGTTCGATCATTGGCCTTGGGCGTAGGCGCCTTGATTCTCATCGGATTTGCCGGCACGCCGGCCCGGGCTGACCTCAAACTGTGCAACAATACCGCAAGCCGCGTCGGCGTGGCCATTGGCTATAAGGACAGGGAAGGCTGGGCCAGCGAAGGCTGGTGGACCGCCGAACCGCAAAAATGCCTTACACTGCTGAAAGGCACCCTGATCGCCCGCTTCTACTATGTCTACGCCGTGGACTACGACAAAGGCGGCTCCTGGGGCGGCAAGGCGATGATGTGCATTCGTGACAAGATTTTCACAATTCGCGGCATCGACAGCTGCACCGAGCGTGGCTACCAGAAAACCGGCTTCTTCGAGGTCGACACAACCGAAGAAACTGACTGGACAATTTCCTTGTCTGGCGAAAAGACCAGCCAGGGACAATAATTTCACGTGCGCAGAAACCGTAAAGTAAAAATTCTGGCAACCCTTGGGCCTGCCTCGGCAAGCGCTGAAATGATCGAAAAGCTGTTTGTGGCCGGGGTCGATGTTTTCCGCATCAACATGAGCCACACGTCCCATACCTTGCTGAAAGAGCTCCACAGTTCCATCCGCAGTATCGAAAGCAAGGTAAACCGGCCCATAGGAATCCTCGCGGACTTGCAGGGGCCAAAAATTCGCATCGGCACCTTCAAGGACAAGGAAGTTCAGATCAAGGCTGGCGACACATTCACCTTTGATACGGACGAAACGCCGGGAGACAACAGACGCGTTTATCTACCCCACCTCGAAATTTTCGCTTCGGTAAAGGTTGGCGATTTCCTGCTTCTCAATGACGGCCGCCTGCGGGTGGAAATCACCGGCGTTTCACCAAGCCGCATTGATACGACAATTATTTTTGGCGGAACACTTTCAAATCGTAAAGGTGTGAACCTGCCGAACACACTTCTGCCCATCCCTGCCCTGACCGAAAAGGACCGCTCCGATCTCGAAGCTGCGGCAAGCATAGGCGTGGACTGGATTGCGCTCTCATTCGTGCAGCGCCCTGAAGACGTTGCCGAGGCCCGCGCGCTCATCGCCGGCCGCGCCGGTGTCATGGCCAAAATTGAAAAGCCCTCCGCCCTTCTGTGCCTTGAAGACATTTTGAAAGTTTCCGATGGCATCATGGTGGCCCGCGGTGATTTGGGTGTCGAGCTTCCCCTGGAAACGGTGCCCGCCCGCCAGAAACAACTGACGCGCGCCGCGCGCCGCGCCGGAAAACCCGTGGTCGTGGCAACCCAAATGCTGGAATCCATGATCGTCGAGCCCGTGCCAACACGCGCCGAAGTGTCAGACGTGGCCACCGCCGTTTACGAAGGCGCCGACGCCATCATGCTGTCGGCTGAGAGTGCCTCTGGCGCCTGGCCCGAAAAGGCCGTCGCCACTATGGACAAGATTGCCCAATCGGCTGAAGGCGACAGCTTTTATCGCGGTATCATGAACGCCCAGCGCAATGACCCGCAGCCGACCACAGCCGATGCCATCTCCACGGCCGCCCGCTCGATCTCTGAAACTCTGGCCGTGGCCGCCATCGTGAGCTACACGGAGTCCGGCTCAACCGCCATGCGCGTGGCCCGCGAACGCCCCAACATTCCCATCATCACGCTGACCCCTATTCCTGCAACGGCAAGACGGCTGGCGCTGGCTTGGGGCCAGCACTGCATACTCACACCAAACGCCGATAACCTCGAACACATGATCGACACCGCCTGCCAATTTGCCTCGTCCGAAGGCTTTGCCGAGGAAGGCCAGCGCATCATTATCACCGTCGGCGTGCCGCTCGGTGCGCCGGGCGCGACGAACATGCTGCGCATAGCCCAAGTTGGAAAGAAAAAGGCGCCGAACTAAATATCCTGCTCGCGCTTTGACAGCTCCTGAACAGCGTTTTTGACCCCAACCATATTGGGATTCATGCTCAGCGCTTCCCTGAAAGCAGACAGGGCCTCGCTCCACTTCCCTTGCCGCTGATAGATCATGCCGCGTCCCGCAAGCGCCCCAAAGTGGCGCGGTTCCAGATCAAGAACCTTCTCAATATCGGAAAGCGAAGTATTATAGTTGCCAATCATGAAATGCAGTGTCGCCCGCTTGTTCCACGCTTCCGCATAGGTGGGATAGGCTGCAATGATGCGATCCAGAATTTCAAGCGATGCGGCATTGTCGGCAGCCCCCATGGCCAAAACCGCTTGCCCCAGCAAAACTTCGGCGGTTGCCGAATCAGACCGTGACCAAAGCTCCCATATTTTCTCTTCCGTAGCCTTTGCCGCCTGCTCGCCGGACGCTTTGCGCAGACTGGCAAAAAGCCTGTCGAGGGATTCCTCGCGGATTTCCTGGGCGGAAAGGTTTTTCAGGGGAATATTGGTTTCCTCACCATCCCGCGCCATGCCCGGAACCGCAAAAACCAAAAAACCAACTGCAATGTACAAAGCGCGTGAAAGTCTCATCGAGCCCAGTATAGCAAAGAATCAGGGTCATTAAAACGCCCACCGCGCCCAAATGAATGCACGCGGGGTCAAATTTTCGTCAATTGATGGGGTTTAGCCCTGCCGCGCCTTGAAGCGCGGATTGGTCTTGTTAATAATGTAAACCCGGCCCTTGCGGCGCACCAGCTTGTTGTCGCGGTGGCGCTTGATCAGGGACTTGAGAGAATTGCGAACTTTCATGACTTCACCTAAATAAGGGGCCTAAGCCCTGAATTTGGGCGGACCATAGTGATGGCGCCCCAGCCTGTCAACTCAAACGCCAAAGCCCTGATTATGAACCAGAATATCGTTGAAATGTCTCTCACCTACGGCGGTTTGGCCCTTGGAGTGGCGCTGGTCGCCATAATGGTGTGGATCGAGAAACGTCCCCGCAAAACCCTTGAGCCCCGGCTTGTTCCAACCACGCCGCTCATGTTTGTGGGGGCCTTCATCTGCCTCGTCGCCGTAGTTCACATCGTCAATTCGCTCGGAATTCATACCGGACGCTGAGACCTGAAGAGCTCCGCATAGGTTGTCCGCAGGGCGCCCTTCTGCACCTTTCCCATGGCGTTTCGCGGCAGTTCTCGTACGGCGATGATTCTTTTTGGCACCTTGAACTTGGCCAGCCGCTTCTGGAGCTCAGCAATAATCCCCTGCTCGTCCAGTGTGGTTTGGCCTGACTTGAGCACCACAATTGCGGTAACGCCTTCGCCCAGATCCGGATGGTGCACCCCGATGACGGCCGATTCCAGCACACCCGGAAACCGGTCAACCTCCGTTTCAATTTCCTTCGGATAAACATTGAAACCGCCGGTGATGACTACGTCCTTGCCTCGGCCCGATATGGTCAGATAGCCCTGTGCATCAAAAGACCCGAGATCACCGGTGATAAAGAACCCATCTGGCCGAAATTCCGCAGCGGTTTTCTCCAGATTGCGCCAGTAACCCTTGAAGACATTGGGACCGCGCACTTCAATCATGCCGATGTCACCCTGTCGAAGCGGTACGCCGGTCGCTGGATCACTCACGCGCACCTCTACGCCCGGCAAAGGCAGCCCCACGGTTCCGGCCCGTCGTTCGCCTTTGCAAGGATTGGAAGTGTTCATGTTCGTTTCGGTCATGCCAAATCGCTCCAGAATTGCGTAACCCGTTTTCTCTTCAAATTGCCGGTGGGTTTCAGCCAGCAAGGGAGCTGAACCCGAAATAAACAGCCGCATGTGTTGCACGAGTTCACGGTTCAACCCCTTATGCCGTACGAGCCTTGTGTAAAATGTCGGCACCCCCATAAGCGACGTGGCTTGTGGAAACAGCGAGACCACATCATCCACATCAAACTTGCGTCGGAACAGCAGACTACCGCCACTGAGTAAAACCGTATTGGTCGCAGTGAACAATCCGTGGGTATGATAGACCGGAAGCGCATGGATGAGCACATCCCCGGAGGTGAACGCCCATGCCTCTGCGAGCGTCAGGGCATTCGATGCCAGATTGCCGTGGGTAAGAAGAGCGCCTTTGGATTTTCCTGTTGTGCCGGAGGTATAGAGAATTGCTATTGGGTCACCCCAGTTCATGTCGGCGTCTTCAAATGCGCTTGGCTGAGACCGAAACGCCTCAACCAGGCTTCCCTCGCCCTCATCATCAAGGGTAAGAACCACGCTGACCTTTTTTGAAAGCGCTTCAAATCTTGCAGGCTCGCAAATTAGAACTAAGGGCTCGGCATCACTGACAAAATAGTCCACTTCCGTTGTCGTATAGGCCGGATTGAGGGGAAGAAAGATGGCCCCAAGCCTTGCACAGGCCAAAAACACCGCCAATGCCTCAACGCTTTTTTGAACCTGCACGGCTACCCTGTCGCCTGCCCTCACCGAGCATCGCATCAGCGCATTGGCAATGCGTCCTGAGAGCGACCAGTAATCCTCGTAAGTAAACATGCGGCCATCATCGCTGCGAATAAAAACAGCATCCGACAGATGCAATCTTTCAAGGACAAGAGCCGGAAAATTTTTAGTTCCGGAATTTTCCACCTCATCCCAAGCCACCAATTCATTCACTCCTGAAAGCCAATAAGAACTAATTAGTTACTATTGCAGCATTGCCTGCTTCTGATACTCTAACTGTTTCTGAAGCCCCAGTTCAATCCTCGAAGGACACCATGGAATATGACTATGTAATCGTGGGAGGCGGATCGGCTGGTTGCACCCTTGCGGCCCGTCTCAGCGAAGATGCCCAGGTTAAGGTATTGCTTTTGGAAGCTGGCGGAAGTGATTGGAATCCTTTGTTTCATTGGCCTGCGGGCTTTGCCAAGATGACCAAGGGGATTGCCAGTTGGGGCTGGTCCACAGTGCCCCAAAAACACATGAATGGCCGCGTCTTCCGTTACACCCAGGCGAAAGTGATTGGCGGCGGCTCCACCATCAACGCGCAGGTCTACAGCCGAGGCAACAAACTGGATTTCAACGAGTGGGCCCAGCTCGGTTGCTTGGGCTGGTCTTACGAAGATGTACTCCCCTATTTCAAGCGCTCGGAGATAAATGAAAACGGCGCCAGTGAGTTTCATGGGAGCACCGGCCCTATGGGTGTTTCAAATCCCGTCTCGCCGCTTCCCATATGCGAGGCCTTTTTCAAAGCGGCAGGCGAATTGGGAATCCCCCGCAATCCGGATTTCAATGCGGCTGAACAGGATGGCGTAGGCCATTATCAGCTCACCCAACTGAAAGCCCGCCGCTCGTCCGTTGTTACAAGCTTTCTCCATGAGGCCCGCGACCGCTCAAATCTCACGGTCCGTAAGAATATTTTTGTGCGGCGCATCATCATTGAAAAAGGCAGGGCGACAGGTGTTGAATTGGATGGTGGTGAAACCATTCATTCCGCACGCGAAGTTGTCCTGACATCTGGTGCTATCGGAACTCCAAAGCTTTTGCTGCTGTCCGGCATCGGCCCCGCCGACCATTTGAAGACCGTGGGGATAAATCCCGTCCATGACTTACCGGGCGTGGGTTCAAACCTGCAGGACCATCTCGATCTCTTCGTCATCAGCGAGTGCACCGGCGACCACACCTATGACAAATATTCAAAGCCGTTTTGGTCAGTTCTCGCTGGCTTGCGATACCTCCTCTTCAGGAATGGGCCCGTCGCCTCTTCCCTGTTTGAGACTGGAGGCTTCTGGTACGCCGATGAGAATGCCCGCTCCGCTGATATCCAGTTTCATATGGGGCTGGGTTCAGGAATTGAGGCCGGTGTGTTGAAACCGAAAAACGCGGGCGTGACCCTGAACACCGCCTATATGCGGCCCCGTTCGCGAGGCACCGTGCGTCTTGCCAGCAATGATCCCAAAGCCGCGCCTTTGATTGACCCCAACTATTGGGCAGACTCCTATGACAGGGAAATGTCATTGAAAGGCTTGCGCCTGGCCCGCGAGATTATGAAGCAGCAAGCCTTCAAGCCCTATGTGCTGCGTGAAATCATTCCGGGGCCTGATCTAGTCTCCGATGAAGAATTGGCCGTTTATGCCTGCGCCAATGGCAAAACCGACCATCACCCCGTGGGCACCTGCATGATGGGAATTGACGATGCTGCCGTTGTCACGCCCGATCTGAAACTGCGCGACATTGAGGGGCTTCGCATTTGTGATGCCTCCATCATGCCCCGCATCACAACGGGCAACACCAACGCCCCCACCATCATGATCGCGGAAAAAGCCGCCGACTTGATCAAGGGGATATCATCCGCCGCAATGTCTGGCAGATGATTTCAAATGCACTGGCGTGCGGCGAGACCATATCAAAATGCCCGCCTCCCTTCACAATCTGCAATTCACATCCCGCCGCAGCTGCGAAGCTCTTACTCTGCGAAAGGGGCACAATTGCATCGCGGTCACCGTGAATAAGACTTAGGCGAACATCAATGGCAAGCAATTCGATCGGGTTGGTCTTTGTCCATCTCTCCGGCACTTCTCGTGAAGTGCCGCCAAGCAGACCCGGCAAGGAAGCAGCGCAATCATTTCCAAGCCTTTCATAGGCCTTGAGATCGCAAATGCCCGCCAGCGAAACCACGCCGCGAAGCAGCAGATTATTCTGGGCCGCAAGCCACAGTGCCAAATGCCCACCCGCCGAATGACCCATCATCACAACACGATTGAGGTCAAGCGAATACTCCGGAGCAAGTTCGCTCAACACCCCAATGCTTCTGACAATATCTTCAAATGTTCCAGGCCAGCCACCGCCTGCATCGCCTACCCTGCGGTATTCCGGCGTCCACACCGCGTAGCCCTGATTTGCCAGCGCCCTGCTCATCGCCGAGATATGATCAAGGCTGAACCGGTTAAGCCAGCATCCGCCATGAATGAACGTTATTACGGGATAAGGCCCGGCGGATTCCGGCAAACGCAACTCTCCGAATTGCAAGGCTTCCTTGCCATAGTTTATGCGTTGGTCGGCGATATCGCGCGGCAGCGCCTCAATCTCCCGCCACGATACATTCAGCTCCGCAACCTTCGGCAAACATGGCTCCCAAACTTCCTATGGGAATTGGCGATAACCCTCCCGCCCAGGAAGGTCAATCACCCTCTGCCAGGCTTCAGGTAAATCAGCGGAAACGCAGATGACCACATTGCGGTTCTGCTCATCATGGCGTTCTACAGGCATCAACGGTTCAAGACTTACATGCTCGGCTTCACGACGCATAAGCGACTTTACAAAATTACTGCCGGAATAGTCATAGACAACATCCGCATTCATCAATATCCGGCAGCTCTTCAATGTCATCAAATCGCGTTCATGCGGAATTTCGAGAATGGCAGCCTCTCGCCGGCCCACGGAAACTTCAAGAAGAGAGGAAAGCAGCGTGTTTTCATCTTGGTCCGTTGGTGACGTGCCGCCCATGGCCAGTCCGGCGAAGCGCTGCCACACCGCGCGGCGCAAGCTGTTGTCGTGAATGGCATGCGTGATGCTATTTCTGATGCGCTTGGCAACCGCACCCCAAGCTCCGAGGCTCTCAGGAAGAATTGATTCCACGCGCTGCCGGATGGTTTGCGCCAGCACAGGCGCCGCGCCGCTGGTTGATATGCTCACGATCACCGGCGAACGGTTTACGATTGCGCCGAATTGAAACTGGCATAGCTCCGGCTTGTCCACCATATTGTAGGCAACACCTGCCACCTTCGCCGCCATGGCGAATTCTGCAGCTTCCGTTTCATCGGCAATATCGGCAACAACAAAGGAATAATTGCGCAGCTCCGGCATCTCCTTGGGCGGAATATCAAGCTGATCGACGATTGCGCCCGCAGAGCCAAGAAGTTCGGTCTTCCACTTCGCTCCTTGCGAGCCTCCAACAACCAGCGCCCTCTTGCCCCTGAGATCAAGGAACAACGGCAGCAGTGTGAGTTCGCCGATGCCGCTCTCCAATAACTCACTCTGCCGCTTGCAAATGCCTGCCATGGAGCATCCCCTGTATTTCCGCGCGGCATGAACCGCAGCTTGTTCCTGCCTTCGTCACATCGCCAACCGCGTTAAGCGTACGGGCACCTGCCGCAATGGCCGACAGAATTGTTGTCTTGCCCACGTTGTTGCAGGCGCAAACAATGCTGCCGCAGTCCCGCGAGCTGCCGCTACGTCCCGCCAGAATGCGAAAGGCATCTGTCCTTGAGTGAACTTTGCCCAATTGATCCGCCAGCCAACTGCGGGCAACCGCCACAGGCTCTCGCGATACAAATAGCGCGCCCATGAACTTCTGGTTTTCAAAGGCGGCAAAACGAAATGCACCCGCCTGTTCATCGACATAAGCCATAAGTTCGGACGATTGCAGTAAATCTTCGGCAAAGTGAGTCCAGTTTTCGAAAGGCTGCTCGCCGGCAAGCTCAAGGCGAAAACCATTATCTGCCCGCGCTTCAGCCCAATATCCAACATTCTGCTTGTCAGGTCGTTGCGCAGTCACCGCAAAACCATACCATGCCGCTAAAAATGCCTTTGCCTCCACAGCCGTGAATTTAAGTTCCGGCTGGCCCGATACGGGATCTGGATTCGACGCAATCAGCGCATCAACCCGCGCCAGATTGGCATTCGTGTCATTCCAGTGCATAGGTACGAACACCGTGCCCTGCTTTTGTTTCTCGCTTACCAGGGCGCGCAGAATAACTTCGCCACGATCGGATGAAACGCGCACCAGTGACGCGGGTGCAATTCCCGCTTTCCGCGCATCAGCGGGATGAATTTCAACAAAGGGCTCGCCAATATGGGCCATAAGCCGTGCCGACTTGCCCGTGCGTGTCATGGTATGCCACTGGTCGCGGATGCGGCCCGTGTTCAGCACAAGGGGAAAAGCCGCCGAGACGGACCCCAACGGCGCCCGAAAAGGTGTGGCAACGACATTCGCCTTTCCATTCCCGGTGAAAAACTTTCCATCGGCAAACATCCGTGGGCTTGCTTGCTTGTTTTTCGGCCTCGGCCACTGGAACGGCGGCAGTGCCTCATAGGCCTGGTCACTCAGGTTCGCCCAGGCACCAATATCCATTGCGCGCGTGCCATTGTTTTCGAAAGTTGAAAGCGCCGCATGCTCGCGGAAAATCTCCGCTGCAGTCTCAAAGTTGAATCCCGGAAAGCCCATGCGTCTGGCGACGTCGCAGACAATTTGCCAATCCGGCTTGCTCTTTCCCGGCAACGATAGAAACGCCCGTTGCCGCGAAATCGTCCGCTCGGAATTTGTGACCGTGCCGTCCTTCTCGCCCCATGCGGCAGCCGGAAGCAACACATGGGCCAACCGCGCCGTATCCGTATCGCGGATAGCGTCACTCACCACAACAAAGGGGCATTGCTTTAAAGCGTCCCGCACCACGTCGGCATCCGGCATGCTCACCACCGGATTGGTCGCCATGATCCAGATGGCCTTGATGCGCCCATCGCGCACCGCCTCAAACATGTCCACGGCTTTGAAGCCCGGTTTTTCTGCGATAACCGGACTTGCCCAAAACCGTTGCACGAGTTCGCGATGAACCGGATTCTCAATCGCCATGTGAGCCGCCAGCATATTGGCAAGGCCCCCAACTTCTCGCCCACCCATGGCATTGGGTTGGCCTGTGACCGAGAATGGTCCCATGCCCTCCCGCCCGATGCGCCCCGTAAGCAGATGGCAATTGATAATCGCATTGACCTTGTCGGATCCAGCACTCGATTGATTCACACCCTGGGACCACACGGTGACGGTGCGCTCCGTATCGGCAAAGAGGCGATAGAAATTTTCAAGCTCGGTTTGCGAAACACCTGTTGTCTTCGCAACATCACATTCCCGTGCAGCAGCCAAGGTATTCGCCAGTCCAACGGTATGCCCGGAAACAAATTCCGCATCGATCTTGCCATGGTTGTGCAAATAGGTCAGGAGTCCATTGAACAGCGCAACATCACTGCCCGGTGTTATGCCGAGATGCATGTCCGCAAACTCGGCAGTCGCCGTCCTGCGCGGATCAATCACGATAATCTTCGTCTCGCGATTTTCCTTCGCGGCCATCAGGCGCTGGAACAACACCGGATGACACCAGGCGAGGTTGGAACCGACAAGCACAACGAGATCGGCAAGTTCCAGGTCCTCATAATTTTCAGGCACCACGTCTGCCCCGAAAGCCCGCTTATGACCGGCAACAGAGGACGCCATGCACAGGCGGCTGTTGGTGTCGATATTAGCCGAACCGATGAAGCCCTTCATCAGTTTGTTGGCGACGTAATAATCTTCCGTCAGCAACTGGCCCGAGACATAAAAGGCAACCGAGTCCGGCCCATGCTTCGCTATTGTTTCGCTGAATTTCGACGCCACGAGATCAAGAGCCGTATCCCAAGTGGCGCGTTCTCCTCTAATTTCGGGAAACAGCAAACGGTCATCAAGAGAAAGCGTTTCCGCTAGGGCTGAGCCTTTTGAACACAACTTGCCGAAATTCGCCGGATGCTCAGGATCGCCGCGAACCCTGACATCGCCATTCTCGTCGCGCTTGGCAAGGATGCCGCAACCGACACCGCAATAGGGGCAGGTTGTGCGGCGTTCGCCCATCAGGCAACTCGCGGCAGGGCAAGAGTGACATCAAGATAGATGCGCCCCTCCACTACCTTCACCGGAAAGCGCTTGGTGCAGCCCTTGTCATTTCCCTGAGCTAAACCACTGTCCAGTCCAATCACCCAATTGTGCAGCGGGCATGTGACTGACGTTCCATGCACAATGCCCTGGCTGAGCGGGCCACCCTTGTGCGGGCAGCGGTCGCGCAGGGCGAAGACTACATCATTCACTGTTCGAAATACCGCAACATCGCCAGACGACGTTTTCACCACGCGCGAACCCTTCTGCGGGATTTCGTCAACCCCGCCGATATCAATCCATGTGTCAGTCATTCCGCCGCCTGCTTGAATGTAAGGTCAGCCATGGGCTTGAATTCATGGGATGCAACGCCCTTCGCGCGCTCCTCCCACGGGTCACTTTGAGAGAAGGACTGTGCAAACACAAAGCGCTCATAAAGCGCCTTTCGCTTCACCACATCTTCCAGCACAGCGGCCTTGATCGAGGTCGAGCCAACGCGCTTGGCCCATTTATAGATGCGTTCGAGATAGCGCCCCTGCTCACGGTAAAGCTGCACAAGCGCCGCAATGACTTCAATGGCTTCCTCTTCAGTCTTGACGTGTCCCAGAACTTCCGTACCCTTGATGTCGAGACCGGCCGCTCCAGCGAAATGAATCTCGTAGCCTGAATCAACGCAGATCACGCCCACATCCTTGCAAGTGGCTTCCGCACAATTGCGCGGGCAGCCTGATACGGCCATCTTCACTTTTGCAGGTGTCCACGACCCCCACATGAATTTTTCCAGCTTGATGCCAAGCCCGGTTGAATCCTGGGTGCCAAAGCGGCACCAATCCGTGCCAACGCAAGTTTTAACTGTGCGCAGTGCCTTGCCGTAGGCATGGCCAGACACCATCCCCGCCGCATTGAGATCAGACCATACCGCCGGAAGATCGTCTTTCTTCACACCAAGCAAGTCGATGCGCTGCCCGCCGGTGCATTTCACCGATGGAATAGCGAACTTGTCTACCACATCAGCAATGGCACGCAGTTCCTTGGCACTGGTCACACCACCCCACATGCGCGGCACCACGGAATAAGTGCCGTTCTTCTGGATGTTCGCGTGCACCCGCTCATTGATGAAGCGTGACTGGCTGTCATCCACATAATCGCCGGGCCATGTGGCGAGGAGATAATAATTGAGCGCCGGGCGGCATTTGGCGCAACCGCAACTCGTCTTCCAGTTCAATTCTTGCATCAGGGCTGGAATGCTCTTGATTGACTTTGCAACAATCAGGCGGCGTACATCATCATGGCCCAGTTCCGTGCAGCCGCACATGGGCTGAATGGCCGAGGGATTGAAGGCATCGCCCAGCTTCACCTTGAGCAATTGTTCAACCAGGCCCGTGCAGGAACCGCAGGACGCCGAAGCCTTCGTGTGGGAGCGCACATCATCAACATTCTTGAGGCCGAGCTTCTCGATGGCTCCGGTTATCTTTCCCTTGCATATGCCGTTGCAGCCGCAGATTTCCGCATCATCCGGCAAGGCTGCAACGGCCGCCGTAGGGTCCAGGGGGGTACCCCCCTGATACGACTGGCCAAAAATCAAGGTGTCGCGCATTTCGGAAATGTCAGTTCCGCGCTTCAACATATCAAAGAACCAGGCACCATCCGAAGTCTCGCCATAGAGCACGGCGCCAACAATGCGATTGTCCTTCAGCACCAGCCGCTTGTAGATGCCCTGCCGCGCGTCTCTCAGGACAATTTCCTCCCGGTCCTCGCCGTCGGCGAAGTCGCCCGCTGAAAAGAGATTGATTCCCGTGACTTTCAGCTTCGTGGCCGTCACCGAACCGGCATAGGCCGCAGGTTTTGCAACCAATGTCTTGGCAAGGATGCCCGCCATTTCATAAAGCGGCGCCACAAGGCCGTAGACCGTACTGCGATGTTCGGCGCATTCACCGAGTGCAAAAATATCAGGATCTGATGTGCGCATCTGATCGTCCACAACGATCCCGCGCTTGATCTCAAGCCCGCTCTCCTTGCCTAGAGTTGAGTTCGGCCGGATGCCGACGGCCATCACAACGATGTCGGCAGGAACAATGGTTCCATCTGCCAGTTCCACGCCTTCAACGCGGCTCGACCCAAGAATTGCCTTTGTATTGGCTCCGTTGAGAACAGTGATGCCACGTTCCTCGACCGCCTTTTTCAGTAGATGCCCGGCGGTGGGATCAAGCTCTCGCTACCACCTTCACAGCGGTTCTTTCATATTTCGGTCCGAGATCAATAGTTGCGGCCATGTCACCTGTAATCTTGAGCATGGCCGCTCCTTTTCCACCGAGCGGATGTAGCTCAACTCTTGATAAAAGGTTACTGAGCAATGTAGCCGCCTTAATCTGCGTTGGCTGATCGGCTGTAAGAGACGACCGTAAATTGTCAACTTTCTGCTGATAAATTTCGGCTAGCGCGGGGATCGGAAGTTCAATACGTCGCGGTTTTGGGGCAGCTGTGGTCTGTTGCATCAAAGCTGCTTTTTGCTGTTCCACATCGCGCAGTCGCTGCATCAAGGAGGGCAAGGGGCCTCCCTGCTGCATTGCATTCAGCAGTCGATCGAGTTGTTTGTCGAGTTCGATCCGTTTTTTATCATTTGCGTTGGTGTCGACATTCGCTGCATGCGATGCTTTCATAAGCTCCTGATTGAAGGTCTTCGTGAACTCTTCGATGAGTTTCGCTTGTAACATGTAAGTCTTTACACCGTTGAGTACTGCGTCTTCGACACGGGTAGCCGATAATTTCTTGCCGTTCGTGCAGGAGCCACGCTCCTTATGTGCGGAACAACCGAGCCGTCCTTCGCCAATGATCGTGAAGGGCCCGCCACAGACACCACAATGCAGGAGACCAGACAAAAGTCGGCGTGGTCCGCGTTGCTTGTGTAAAGGCAGAAACTGTTTTGCTTCGATCCGAGCATGAACATGAGACCACAGCTCATCGGGAATGATTCGCAGTTCTGGTTGCTCCACGATAACCCATTGTTCCTGCGGATTGACGCGCGGAACGCGCTTTGCGGTTTCCGGATCCTTCATGAAGCGCTGCCTGTTGTACAACAATCGGCCCAGATACATCTCATTCCAGAGAATACCGTCGCGCCTGGCCCGGTTGCCGGAGATTGAGCTGGCGTTCCACAAACCACCGCGAGGAGCGCGGATCCCTTTGGTGTTTAGTAGCTTGGCGATTTGGCGCGCTGATAGACCGTCTGCATAAAGATCGAAGATTTGTCTTACGACTGTTGCTTCAGCTGCATTAATTGACCGGAGACCATTGTCCGGCATCCCGTCCACACCAAACCGCCGAATAACATCATATCCGTAGGCGAGACCTCCGGGGGAGCGCTGTGCCAATACACGGCCTTTCTGGCCCCGCCGAATCTTTTCGGCCATGTCCTTCAGAAACAGGGCATTCATGGTGCCTTTCAAACCGATATGCAATTCATTTACGGCACCTTCGGCGATGGTATGTAGTTTCACTTGGCAGAATGTCAGCTGCTTGAAGATATGTGCAATATGTTCCTGGTCGCGAGACATTCGGTCGAGGGCTTCCGTTAATACGATATCCACCTGCCTTTTCTTGACGAGATTGAGTACAGCTTGGAGCCCCGGTCGCGATTGTATAGACCCGCTTACGGCAGCATCGGAAAGAACCTCCGCTACATTCCAGCCCATTTGTGTGGCAAGTCGCTGGCATTCACGAACCTGGTCCTCTATTGATTCTTCACGCTGCAGGTCCGAGGAGTAACGGGCATAGATGACGGCACGAAGCTGGGTCATGACTTTGGCTCCTTCTTGCACAGCAACTGCTGGCGTAGGCGGGTTATCTTATCAACAAATTCACGGTGCGCCTCAAGCGATTGGGCCTGCTGGTAGTAGCGTTCGGTGGTGGCAGAACTGCGGTGCCCCAGCAGAGGTGCGGCAAGACGCACATGACCTGGGTCATGGATGGCCGTGGTAGTGGCAGCCGCGTCACGGAACAGGTGCGGGTTGATCGACTTGCCGAAGGCTGCCTTTGTCCGTCCGATGATCCTGTCATACATGCCCGTCTCGGTCAGCGGCGAGCCGTCACCCGTGATCCAGAGACGCTGGCCAGCTTCTTTGTGCCAGCGGCCATGGCGGCTGACGAGAACCGGTCGATGGGTCAGGAGATAGGTCTCCAAGGCCGCTTGAAGCTGTTCAGGCCAATCGTATTCGAGGGTTGCGTGGGTCTTTGTGGCCGATGGCTCCAGGATGATTGTGAACCCGGAGCCTGAACGCCGGAGATCCCTGCCAAGGGTCAGGCCAGCAAGGTTGGCGCGCCGCAGGGGGATAAGGGCGAGGAAGGCGATGATGAGGCCATCACGGAACAGGGTAGCCGCCCGCAGCGGCTTCGGTTGCCCGAAGGCACTTTCCATCAGCTGAACCCCAAGGCTGACCAATTCATGGGTGCCGACCAACCTTGCGTGCTTGGTTGTGGGAGATTCAGGGCGGGCTCGCACCCTTGAGACTAAGCGAGCAATGAACCTCCAGTCGTGTCCGGGTGCCAGGACCTTGGCCATCTCGGCCAGTTCCTCCAGGCGCGCCAATATGGTGTTCCTTTTGTTGCCCAGGTTATCCAGCTCATGGACATAATTACGAACCCTTTCCGCTGTGATGCGGTCGGCAGGCTTCCTCTCATAATCCAATGCTCCGGCTTGCCCGAGGAAGGTCAGCCAGCGGCCATAGCCCCGTTCGACATTGCGGTTGCTCAACGGACGGTGGGTCGCGCGGGTACCGCCATGCTCGGAGAAAGGATCGCCTAGCGCCAGGGCAGCGCTCCATAGCAGTTGATCACTTTGGGGCCAGTTACAACGCTTCATGCAGGCCCGTTCCGGCGCCTTGCCACGGCCATAGGGTCCACCGCTCATACTGGCTTCCTCGGCGCAGTTGCGTTTCGCAGCTTGAGGATTTCCTGACCGAAGTGACGGGCGGCACCACGGGTCTCAAGCCCAGCATAGAAGTTGCTCGTGGTATCCATCTTCTTGTGCCCGAAGACGCGGCGCATGACTTCATAGCCGCCGGGATTCTGGTCGAGATAGAGCTTTGCCGCGAGATGACGGAAGAAATGGGGGTTGACCTTTAGCCCGGTATATTTGTGAACCGTCTGGGTGATCTGGAGACCCAGGGTGTTCTTGTCCTTGTGGGACCCCGAGGGGCCGGGAAACAGGGCCATGTTGCCGGCAACGGCCTTTCTCACGTCCTTGAGGTACCAGCCGATGAGCTCGGCGGTTGGTTCCGGCAACTCGAAGTCGAGATCGCTGGCCCGGTTCTTGACCTCGGCCGATGGGATGGTCAGCAAGAGCTTCTTGCCGGCCTTCACAAGGTGCCGGTTAATCTCCAATGTGGCGAGGTTTTTGATGCGGATGGGCACGAAGAGCAAGATTTCGATGGCAACTGCCATCTGCCCCAGTACACGACGCCGGTAGTCCGGAAGCTTTCCTCGCTCGATTTCACGGCGCAGCTCCAGTGGCAGCAGCAGGAGCTTCCTGCAAACGGCGGGGTCATTGAAAGGTAGCAGGCGTTCGCGGTTCTTCTGGGTTAGGCCGGAACGCTCAACTGACAGCTTGCGGGTGATCTCCGCCATACGCCGCAGGGTCTCTTCATCGGCGCCACCCCAGTGGCGCGCAACGCTCTTCAGATTGGCCGAGAGATTATGTGTCGTCGCCGAGGGCTTGTGACCGAAACGCTCGTAGAAAAACCGTAACCCTTCAGTGAAGTTCTCAAGGGTCAAACAGGCCGCCAGTGAGACAAGGCTTGCGGGATCCCGTCCCCGATGGACCAATGCCGAGGCGAAGACTCGCAACTCATATTCGCGCGCCTTGAGAGTGACCGGGCCAAGCGGCCGGATCGGACCGTCTTCGGCAAAGTCACGACCTGAAAGCCTGGCCATCCAGGCGTCGATATCCAGCTTTAGGCTCTGTGGAAACACTGACCACGGCAGCCCATAGGTCTGCCGGCGGAGTTCAAGCTGGATTACCAGCCGCGGCCAACCCGATACCCCTATGACAGCCCGGTTCCAGGCCCGCGCCGTATTGGCCCAAGTGCCTGCCGGATCATGTAGAAGTGCCTCTTCCGACAACATCTGGTGGAAGTGTTCCAGATGCTCTGTCGTCACTGCCTGAGGAATGATCTCATGCTCCGAAAGCCAGCGGAGAAGCCGCGACAGCCGAATGCGGTCACTGCGTACTTTAACCAGGCTATGAAGACCGGCCCATTCCCCTGTCAGAGGCGTCACGCCGCGCCCCTTGATCATCGGCCCGGCCAGGGTCAGAGCCGACCGCAACAGGCTCCTGACATTGTTCCAACGCGCGATTGTTATTCCGTTTGCCAGGGGAGAGGCTTGCCTCAGCTTGGCATTGAGGGCCCATGGATCGGCTGGCACATCAGCCGGGCTGCGGCCAAGCACTTTGGCAACGCAGCGTACTGCCGACGCCATATCCTGCCTTCGGCGTTCCGTCATGGGAGCGGCCTGGACAGCGATCAGAACGTCAGCCAGAGTCGTTCGTGATGGGTTAGTTAGTGCCATGGGGTACCTCGTGATGCCAGGAGCGGACTGCAGCCCATTTTCGTGAGTTCATCCTACCCTTATATGACACCAAAAAACGACGTACCTTCTCACGAGAACCTTGATTCACTGATGTTTTGGCCATTTCGGTCACCCCCTGGTACCGCTGGCGATGAAGGCTCGCAGGGCGGTCTTCTGCACCCGGATTGCCCTTCCGATCCGGATTACCTTGAGTTCGCCAGACACGATGAGGCGGCGGACCGTTCTGATGCTGACCTGCAAATAACTGGCGACTTCGGCTACCGTCAGCAGAGGCGTGAGGTCAGGTCGGTTATGGCTGGGAGTATTCACTTGCCATCAACCTCCTGTCCTGCCTTGGAATTGTAAATCAGCTCTGCCACCGCCTGATGGGCTAGCAAGCGGGCAAGGGCGATGAGTGCGGGATGCGGCTGTAGTGATTGCTCAACGTTCTCCGTGGATGGTTTGGGTTGAAGCTCAGGAGATGCTGGCTCGGTGAGTTGGGCGCACATAGGGACAGGCTGCCACCCCAGCCCTGCGCTGTGGTCTGCCAAACCTCAACATCAAACCTGGGGCGTTTAGCGTATCTTGCCAGGCTGTATGCTCGTGGGTTTCTTCTTTTGAAGGAGCCTGGCCTTCTTCATGGCCTTCGGGAGGGCGTCTTCGAAGCCCTCCAACTCATAGCCCAACTCTAACAGTACTGCCTGACAAAATTTCGAGAACTGCCCCGTGGGTGTTGAGGTCGGCCGCTTACCAAAAAACCACTGATAGTCCCAACCAAGTGCTGCAATGATAACTTCGCGATAAGGGTGCTTTGTGGGTTTGCCGCCGCTGTGAACCGGAAAGCCACGAAGAGCATCATCGAGTTCAACCAACATTTCCCTGAACAGCCCAATAAGGAGCTTTGGCCCAGCCCGCGATGCAGCCACCGAGCGCTCGAACCGCGACTTCTCTGGGAAGTCTTCCCATCCGGCCTCCTCCGGGCGTATGGGCCTTGTTGGCACCGGCTTGTCAATCAACCCCCTGATACCCCCATAACTCAGGAGCTCACCAAGCCGCCGCAGCAATGTGTCATGAAGGGAAAGTTCAAGCGCGCGCTCATACTTGCACACAACTGCCGCGGCCTCACTTACCGCACTGCGCAGCCTTTGCAGGGCATCCTTCCGCTGATGATAATCCGGCATCTGGCGGTAACGTTCATAATTCTCTGTGGTAACGGTAACGAGCTTGAACAGTGCATTCGCTTGGTCTGCAATCTCAAATTGCCGCGCAACCCGGGCAGCAGCCTCGCGTGTAAATTGGAGGTATTTCTGATTAACTGATGATGTCGGCTTGGGCATTGCTATCTTCCTTGCTCAAAGCATTGAGACCTTTAGTTTCAGAAGGTGGGGTTCTCGGGCCCAACGCATCAATCTAAGGACAGAATAACATCAGGCAAACTGAAAAGTTCGCTAAGCCCGCCTCAACGCCGATCCGGCGTCTTGGACTCTCAAATGTTAACTTTCGCTATCTCAAGAAATCTGTCTGCAAGCAGACGCACAGCGGACATGGCGCTGGCTTTGGCTGACTTCTGCTTTTGACCCTGAGCGGCCATCGGCCGGGGCTGGCATCTAAGCAGCGGGCACCGTTGCTGGTTTTGGTCTCGGCTGCGTCAGGAAGAGGCCAGCAATTATGACAATGAGGGCACTCCATATCCAAATCGAATAGCTTTCGCCCAACAGTATCATCGACCATAGGACACCGAACCCCGTCACCAGATAAGCAACCTGTGAGGCAAATACCGCCCCCCCGCTCCCAATCATCCAGACAAAGCCAACATAGGCAGCGGTATTTGCCAAACCTGACAAGACAACTGCAATCTCTGCCTTGCTGAACGGCAATACGGGAATGATGAAAGTTCCAGTTACCAAAGCAATCGGCAGCGTTGCAATCAAAGAAACGATGGATGCGCCAAGTAGAAGCTGGATGGGATCGAGCCCTGCACGACCCATACGCCCCAAACCTACACCTTCAATAGCGTAGAATAGTACGGCGAGCATGGCGAGCAGAACATAGCCCCTTTGCGCTGGATCGGGGAGGCTCGCATCCGGCAGCGTAATCAGCAGAACACCCGACAGACCGAGAGCGAGACCAAGAAGCCTGCCTGGAGTTGCGCTGTCCAAGCCCAGGCTGATGGCGAGGGGAAGAGACAGTAGAGGTATCATGGGCATACAGACTGTGATCACGCCCGCAGGCAGATGCTCTGCAGCGGTATAGGATGATGCGCTCGGCAATACTGTCCCAAAAAACGCTACAAAGAAATACCGAAGCAGCGCAGCAGGGTGAAGAGGTACGACCAATCCACGCATTGCTACGATAACGCCAAGAACGAATACGGTGATGGTGGAACTCCAAAATATGATCCCGAAATTCCTGTAGCCACCAAGCACGGCGATCTTCGTGAGCGGGAAGGTCAGCGCCCAGATGGCTGCGATCAGCACTAGGGCTGCAATCAGGATCAAGTTCCGTTTCACGACTTGCCCTCACGGAATAGCCAATGCTCAATACATTGCTACAGCTTTCAAGACTTTCTTGCTACAGACACAATATTGCTCAGGCCATTCGCTATTGCAATTGCGTTTCGCTCTAGTTCCACACCGTAAAAGTAACACAGAGCAGTACTTGTAATTGACAGAACCGAAGTCTGCTTATGGCCCGTTGGAGACTTCGTGCCCTTACTGCAGCCAGTCCGCTCATCGTGGCAGAGCTGACATTCAATTTACAATGTCCGCTCTTTCAGAAAACTGGTCTTCATGCAGAGGCACCGCTGACATGGTTTGACAACTGCACTTAGTCTCATGCTGACCCTATGTATGGACTGGCTGCTTTTCGCAAGAGGGAATTTGCACGGTATCGGAAGTCGCTGATATGTATCCGGCCTGTTTGGTCAGCACGCGGGCTGTGGCCTTGATGGGAATACGCACGCACCAGTGGTCTCATTAGCGGACATCGTAAGATTTCTGATTGGCTTGAGTTGACTGGGCTAGACGCTCCATTTCATGGTCTTTGTTTCATTCCGGCATCCCCGCGGACGGAAAGCCCTCAGGCATTGCCTAAGCCCGGAAGTGTGGGCATCATCGTCCTGCCGTGGCTGATCAACCGGTGGATTTCGGAGGGAATGTCCCCATGCACGACTACATCGTCATAGGCGCTGGCTCGGCCGGTTGTGTTGCCGCCTCACGGCTTGCTGAGACGGGCGCGAAGGTCCTACTCCTCGAAGCGGGCGGCGAGGATGATTGGCTCAACATCCGCATCCCGGCGATGATGGATACCATTATGGATAGCCCCTACGACTGGGGCTATCGGACCACGCCCCAAGCAAGCCTTTATGGCCGGAAGATCGCGCTCAACCGCGGCAAGTGCCTCGGCGGCACGAGCTGTATGAACTACATGGTCTATATGCGTGGCAATCGCGGCGACTACGATCACTGGCGCAAGCTCGGCAACGAGGGCTGGAGTTATGAGGAGGTGCTGCCCTACTTCAAGAAGTCGGAGACGAACGAGCGCATCCGCGACGACTATCACGGCACCTCGGGCCCGCTCATGGTCTCCGACCAGAAGAGCCGCTCACCGCTGACCTCGCTCTATTTCGAGGCCTGCGCCGCAGCTGGCATGACGCGCAACGACGACGTCAATGGCGCGACGCAAGAAGGCTACGGCTGGTTCCAGGCAACCATCGGCAAGACCGGACGATGCAGCACGGCGGTTGCGTTCCTGCATCCGAACCGCTGGCGCAAGAATCTTGAGGTTGTGACCCATGCGCATGCAACGCGGCTGATTGTCGAGAAGGGCCGCGTCACCGGCGTCGAGTATCTGAGCCACGGCACGCTCGAGACCGCGCACGCCAGCGCCGAGATCGTGCTCTCGGGCGGCGCCATCAACAGCCCTCAGTTGTTGCTGCTCTCCGGCATCGGCCCGGCGGACGAGCTGAAGACCCTCGGCATCGCGCCAGTGCATGACCTGCCGGGCGTCGGCAAGAACCTGCATGACCACATGTATGCAATCTGCCGCTTCTCGATTGAGAAACCGCTGACGATCTCCGCCATGAACGATGCCGAGTTCGCGGCGGCGCAAGCACAGTATCTGAAGGATGCCACCGGCCCGCTCGCCACCAACTTCGACGAGGCAGGCGCGTTCCTGCGCACTGATCCCACCTCCGATTGGCCGGACGTGCAATGGCATTTCGAGCCAACCTATAGCGTCGCCTATTTTGATGGCGCGCCGCCCGAGCGTGACGGCTACTCGATCTTCGCCAATGTCTGCCGGCCAGAGAGCCGGGGCACGCTGAAGCTCTTCTCCGCCGATCCGCTGGCAAAGCCCCTCATCGATCCCAACTATTTCGCTGAGCCGCGCGATCTCGAACTGACGAAGCGAGGCCTCAGGAAGGCGATCGAGATCTGCAATTCCGCTGCCTTCAGACCAATCGGTGCGCGACAAGGCTACCCGTTACCTGACGACACATCGGATGCCGTGCTCGAGCGTTACATCCGCCGCACGTCGAACACCGTCTGGCATCCCGTCGGCACCTGCAAGATGGGGCATGACAAGATGGCGGTCGTCGACGACCGCTTACGGGTCCGGGGATTGACGGGCTTGCGGGTAGCGGATGCGTCGATCATGCCGACGATCGTGAGCGGCAACACCAACGCCCCCTGCATCATGATCGGTGAGAAAGCGGCGGATCTGGTGAGGGCGGGTTAAGCCGTGCCGCGCTAGCTCTAGAAGGCGACCACGGACTTGGTTGGTCGGGTCAGGATGGCGACGATGAAGCTATGCGGCGGGTGGCGTGGTGCCGAGATCAGCCAAGAACGTGACCGCCCGGCCTGCAATAGGGATGAATAGTCCCTGCTTTGAAGCGTCCAGGATTGCGCCCTCACAGTAGTAAACTGCCCCCATTGGGTGGCCCAGCTTGAATGTTAGTGCATGATCGACCTCTGGTCCATTGGGATGATGCTTTCCGGTGCGGGAGGACGATAGCCCAGGGCGCGGTGTGGCCATTCTCAAAACTTTCTGGCTTCTGCAGTTGGCCC
>CAZHCO010000234.1:0-6496 GCA_964530965.1 uncultured Aestuariivirga sp.
GACGGTTGGTCCCGTGGATACTACGGTCCACTGCGCCTTAAATGGCTAAACAACCCTAGCGGAAAACCTCAGACACCGTGCGATCTAGGGCTCTGCAAGTGCCAGCCGGACAGCAAAAACCGCCGCAAAAGCGTGGGCGCGAGCAAGCGCCAAACCGCCGGACTACCACGACCGGCATTCTTGCGAGTGTTTGCGTCCACGCAACCCTTCGCTTCTCTTTCTACCATCCGGAAACGGCATTACCGTTTCCACCCCCGGCGAAGCTTTGCCCAACGCTCATTGACATTGTAAATCACCACACGCCTCGCCATCACCGGGAATGGCTTCAATGGACATGAACCTTCAGTTATGTCGGTGCCTCTCAGCCAAAGCGTTGAATGCCATCGTCCTTTGGCTTGTACTGGAATGCAATAATCATGCCCCAAATCCAGACTATGAGGGCAAGCGGAACTGCCAAAAGCAATCCGACAACTGTGTAGGCAAGGATCATGGCCAGTACGAGCAAAATGACTTGAATCATGCCACTGGTAATCTGGCCCGCCACAAAAGTTCCAATGGGGCAAAGAAACAGATTCAATAATATCACAGCGATTTTCATGAAGCCGCCCCCTGCTTGAACAATTCCTTCTTCAACGCATCGACAAATTGTTGTGCTTCTGCTTGCTGCCACGGCCACGCGCCATAGGAAATGATCCGTTCACCGCCCGCAGTCGCAAAATGAATAGCCGGGCGTCCAAGCACAAAATACACAGCAATCAGGAACAGGAAGATTCCCAAGAATATCAGTGATGAGGTCATTGCCCAACTCGCGGCCAATGCAAATATCGCCCCCCAAATGGGTCGCCTTGAGACGTCGAGTGCAATGGAAGTAATGTGTTTGGTCAGGTAGTCAGATTTCAGGCTTCCGGAAAACCATCCCTTTTTCAGATTGAAAGTGACACGGTCTGCGGCAACCGTGCCAAACCTGTTTGATACAATATCCATCTAATATCGCCCCCATCATTGAGTTAAAAACGCCACCGGGTCGGCCGCGTTACGCATAACTATGAGAAATTCAAATCTGTTTCTCGCGGCAAAAGGCCGGCAGCCCAGTAAGAGGCTAACTGATTTGAAATTGGGCTACAACTAAAAATTTAAAATTGTAACTAATGCAACTAAAAGGAGAAACGAGTTACCTCACATTCCCTTGACGATCTGCTCCGTCATTTTCTTGGCATCGCCAAACAGCATCATGGTGTTGTCACGCCAGAACAGCGGGTTGTCCACGCCGGCGTAGCCGCTCGCCATGCCGCGCTTTATGAACATCACCGTGTTGGCCTTCCACACTTCGAGGACCGGCATGCCGTAGATCGGCGATTTCGGGTCGTCCTTGGCGGAAGGGTTGGTGACATCGTTGGCCCCGATCACGAAGGCAACATCGGCCTGGGCAAATTCCGAGTTGATGTCCTCGAGTTCGAAAACTTCATCGTAAGGCACATTGGCTTCAGCCAGCAGCACGTTCATGTGGCCAGGCATGCGGCCAGCCACCGGATGAATGGCATATTTCACGGTGACACCAGCCTTTTTCAAATGATCGGCGAGTTCACGAAGCGCGTGCTGGGCCTGGGCCACTGCCATGCCGTAACCCGGCACGATGATCACCGAGCCCGCGTTTTTCATGATGAAGGCCGCGTCATCCGCAGAGCCCTGCTTCACCGGCCGCGTTTCCTTCGCCCCCGCCGCAGCGCCCGATGTCTCGCCCCCGAAGCCGCCAAGAATGACCGAGATGAATGAGCGGTTCATTCCTTTGCACATGATGTAGGACAGAATGGCGCCGGAAGAACCCACCAGCGCGCCCGTGATGATCAAAGCCGTGTTGGCCAGCGTGAAGCCGATGCCCGCCGCCGCCCAGCCCGAATAAGAGTTGAGCATCGAGATCACTACCGGCATGTCGGCACCACCGATCGGGATAATCAACAGGAAGCCCAGCGCAAAGCTGATGAAAACAATCAGCCAGAAATCAACGGGGCTTTGCGTGAAAAAGAATCCAAAGGTGAAGAACAACAGTGCCAAGGCCAGGGCGATATTGACGTAATGCCGGAACGGCAACATGATGGGAGCCCCGCTCATGCGGCCATCAAGTTTCAGGAATGCAATGATGGAACCTGTAAAGGTGACCGCGCCGATGGCAGCACCTAACGCCATTTCAATGCGGCTCTGCCCATGGATTTCGCCGCCACTGGCAATACCAAAAGCATCGGGCGCGTAGAAAGCCGCCGCCGCCACAAAAACCGCAGCCAACCCTACAAGTGAGTGAAAGGCGGCAACGAGCTGCGGCATCGCCGTCATGGCAATGCGCTTTGCCGTGAATGCGCCAATGCTGCCGCCGATGGCGATGCCGCCGATGATCAACCCCCACACCAGCGGACTGGTAGGCGCTGCGATGGCCAAGGTGGTGAGAATGGAAATACCCATGCCCGCCATGCCGTAGGTATTTCCGGCACGCGAAGACTCAGGGCTGGAAAGCCCCCTGAGCGCCATGATGAACATGGCGCCAGCCACGAGATAGAGAAGGGCTGCAAAACTGGCTGACATCTATCTGCCCTTCTTCTTATACATCGCCAGCATGCGGCTGGTGACGAGGAAGCCACCAAAAATATTCACGCTCGCCAGGATCAGGGCGAGAAAGCCGAAGATCATGGCAATGGTGGATCCCGAGGCGATGGCCCCTGCTCCCACAGCAAGCAACGCGCCAACAACGATCACCGAAGAAATCGCATTGGTCACCGACATCAATGGGGTGTGCAGAGCTGGCGTCACATTCCAGACAACATAATAGCCAACGAAAACTGCGAGAACAAAAATTCCAAGCAGCGAAACGAAGGGATCAACAGTGTGAGCAATCTGTTCCATGGGGTCAGGCCTTGTACATCGGGTGAACGAGCGCGCCGTCCTTGGCAATCAGCGTGCCTTTGATGATCTCATCTTCATAATCAATCTTGAGGCTGCCATCGGGCTGGATCATCAGGTCCAAAAAATTGGCAAGGTTCTTGGCAAACAGCGGCGAGGCATTGCCCGCTAGCTTGCCCGCCAGGTTCACCGTGCCGATGATGGAAACGCCCTTGTGCTCAACAATCTGATCGGGCTTCGACAATGGACAATTGCCGCCGCGCTCAACCGCGAGATCAACAATTACTGAACCGGATTTCATGCTCTCAACCATGTCCATGGTGACAAGCACAGGCGCCGGCCTGCCCAGAATGAGGGCCGTTGTAATGACAATGTCCTGGCCCTTGATATGCTCGGCAACGAGGGCCGCTTGTTTCGCTTTGTCTTCGGCCGAGAGTTCCTTGGCGTAACCACCGGCAGTCGCCGCATCCGCCACATCGGCGAAAACAAATTTGGCACCGAGGCTTTTCACCTGTTCCTCGGTGGCTTTGCGAACGTCCGTCGCCGAAACAATGGCTCCTAGGCGCCGTGCCGTGGCAATCGCCTGTAACCCCGCAACGCCCACACCCATGATGAATACTTTGGCCGGCGGAACGGTTCCCGCCGCCGTCATCATCATCGGGAAAGCACGGCCAAATTGGGCCGCCGCGTCAATCACAGCCTTGTAGCCCGCTAGATTGGACTGGGAGGAAAGGATATCCATGGATTGGGCTCGGGAAATACGCGGCATCAGTTCCAAAGCAAAAAAAGACTGGCCCGATTTGGCCAGCGTTTCGAGGCTTTTGCGCTCGCCATAGGGATCAAGCCCTGCCGCAACTACAGCACCCTTCTTCAGATTTTTGAGAGTGGCATCGGAAGGCCGGAGCACCGCCAAAACAACATCGGCGTCCTTGAGCCCCGCATCAGACCTAATGATGCTGGCACCGGCAGCTGTAAAAGCATCATCGGAAATATGCGCCCCTGCGCCAGCCCCTGCCTGCACGGCAACGGCAAGCCCCTTTTTCACATAGGCCTTGACCGTATCCGGACTGGCCGAAACGCGGCGCTCTCCGGGGCTCGATTCAGAAAGAACTGCGATTTTCATATCTCGCAAGCCCTATGAGACGCTTGCGGCAATAACCAGGCCGAACAGCACCAGCAGCCCAACCGACAAATACCAGTTGCTGCCCCTGCGCATGTCCAGAAACACGGCAACGATACCCAAAATCAAACCACCGAACCCCATGAACACATTGAACGATGGAGCAAAGCGGAAGGACACCAGGGCCACCAGCACATAGCCGCAAACAATAGAAAGCGCGACCGAGCCCTTGATAAATGCATTATAGGTGTTGCGGTGTTCCTCCATGTCGTCAGAATGTTTGACCGAAGAATGCTTTGCCATGCCTGAAGTCCTCTGGAACGTCATAAATCTCTGGAAGATGTGTAGCCAACGCCGCAACGCCCCGCAAGCATCCCAATTCAGCGCGGCGATGAGTCACGTATAAGCGATTAGGCCTGCTCCATTCCCTCCAATTCGTCAATCATCCCTGAAATCACCGAGAGGCCCTTCTGCCAGAATTTGGGGTCCGTGGCGTCCAGTCCAAAGGGTTTCAGCAACTCGGAGTGATGCTTGGTGCCGCCTGCTTTCAGCATGGTGAAATACTTTTCCTGGAAGCCGCCCTCGCTTTCCTGGTAGCGCGCGTATAGCGAGTTTACCAGGCAGTCGCCAAAGGCATAGGCATAGACATAAAACGGTGAGTGAATGAAATGCGGGATATAGGTCCAGAAGGTTTCGTAGCCTGGTCCCACTTCGATTGAATCGCCCAGGCTTTCAGCCTGAATCTCAAGCCAGATCGCGTTTATTCTATCAGGCGTCAGCTCGCCTTCTTTCCGTGCCGTGTGAACTTTGCGCTCAAATGTGTAAAACGCAATCTGGCGCACCACCGTATTGATCATGTCTTCAACTTTGGACGCCAGCAGAATCTTGCGCTTCTTCCTGTCCGCGGTCTGGCGTAACAGCGCCTGGAAGGTCAGCATTTCGCCAAACACGCTTGCCGTTTCGGCCAGCGTCAGCGGCGTTGACGCCATCAACGCACCCTGCTTCGCCGCCAGCACCTGATGCACCCCGTGCCCCAACTCATGGGCCAGCGTCATCACGTCCCGCGTCTTGCCCATATAATTAAGGAGCACATAGGGATGAGCCGAAGGAACTGTGGGATGGGCAAAGGCCCCCGGCGCCTTGCCGGGCCGCATCGGCGCATCAATCCATTTCTTGTCAAAGAATGTTTTTGCGATGGCCGCCATCTCCGGTGAAAATTCACCGTAGGCCGACAGCACCATTTTCTCCGCGTCAGCCCACGGCACCTCACGTGTATCTTCCGCCGGCAAAGGCGCATTGCGATCCCAGTGCATGAGCTTATCCTTGCCCAGCCACTTCGCTTTCATTTTATAATAGCGGTGAGACAGCTTGGGATATGCAGCACGAACCGCTGCCACGAGCGCATCCACAACTTCCGGCTCAACCCGGTTTGAAAGATGGCGCGCCTCAGCAATATCCTTGAAGCCGCGCCAGCGATCAGAAATATCCTTGTCCTTCGCCAGTGTATTGGTGATTAGCGTAAAGAGCCGCAGATTCTCCTTGAACGTCTTGGCCAGCGCATCGGCCCCCGCCTTGCGCTTGGCCTCATCCGGGCTTTGCAAAAGATTAAGTGTGGGCTCAATGGCAAGGCTCTCACCGCCGACTTCAAAACGCAGATCCGCCATGGTTTCGTCAAACAAGCGGTTGAAAGCGCCATAGCCCGTCTGGGACTTTTCGAGAAACAGTTCCTCCAGCTTGTCTTCAAGCTGATAGGGTTTCTCCTTCCGCAGGTTTTCGATCCACGGGCGGTATTGATTGAGCGCCGGAACCTGCATCGCCTTTTCAAGGGCCGCATCATCAATGCGGTTCAGCTCAAGTTCAAAGAACAGGAGTTGGGTGGAAATATCCGTGAGCTTGGAACTCACATCACCATAAAACTTCCCCCGCGCCGGATCCGTCGTATCCCCCACATAATAAAGCTGGGCATAAGAACCGGTACGACCAAGCAAATCGGAGATCGCTTCGTAAGCTTTAAGCGCTTCCGCAAGGTCTGCCCCCGAAAGCCCGGCCAGATTCCCCTTGTATCTTTCCGCAAATTTTTTGGCCTCCGCCTCACCCCTTTGCATGTCGGCGGTAAACGCCGCCGCATCGGGCGCCGTATAGAGGTCAGCCAGGTTCCATTCAGGCAAATTCCCAAGAGTGGCAGAAGCGGTCATGTCAATTCCTTGTTAATGATTCAGAACTCCGTATGGCTCATGCGGGAATTTTCGGCAACTCCCTGAAATTGTCCCCAAATCTGCTACCTCATTAACAGGGCCTTTACCCTTCGCTGCGAAAGTGAGGAGAACAGGGAAAGCAAAGCAAACAAGGACCGAGGGAGCCTTGTCGCTGGCCGCGCCTGAAATTGGCCCTATGAAGATGAGTTGATTGAACAGCATGGCTTCTCGCATACTGATTGTTGAAGACGATCCAGCCCAACGCCGCATTCTGGAAGAACTTGTCAAACGC
>CAZHCO010000235.1:0-16486 GCA_964530965.1 uncultured Aestuariivirga sp.
CGCCTTCATCGCAAAGCGCGCGCCCAAATGGCAGGATGCATAGGCGCACTATGACAACCCCTACAACACCGATCTGGACCGCACCCTGGGGGCCTGTCAGGTAAATGCAACCATCCAAGAATGACGACATTACAGTTCAACAGTTGAGTATGGTATTTTTTCTTCAAGGAATTCTTTTGCATGTATTTACTGCAAGCACGTTCAGTGCTGAAACATATTTACGTCTCTGTGAAGTCTGGATTGGGTCAAACTGAGACCAAGTGCAGTCGTCAACGCATGTCGGCTGCGCCTTCATTTGCAGACCAAATTTCCGAAAAAACGGCAATTACTGACTAAAGGTCAGCTTTGCGGGGATAAGCGGGCATCTCGAAAACCCGCCACCAGGTCTCAAATGGGCCAGGAGCGGAAATCAATTGATCTTTTTCGAAAGTCACAAGCACGCTCTGACTATTCCAGCTTCAAAACACCAAACAGACGATGGGAAGCAATTTCAATATCCCACAGGACTTTAGAAGAGCCAAACAGACCGAACTTAAGTTGGCGACCAGTTGGCCAAGGCGCGATCAAGTGCAGACCTTACCCTCAGTCCGAGCTCGGTAATTTCAGCCTCAGTGATGATTAAAGGTGGAGCCATGACGAAACAGCCCGCCAGCGGCCGGACAATAACACCTTCAATCAGACCCGCTTCATAGACATCCTTTGTCACGCCACCCACCTTGAGGCTCCCAGCGGCTTCTGCACGGCCTTCGCCGGGATAGGCAACTTCAACTGCACCAGCCAATCCCCACTTTCGGTTGCCGACCACCAGGGGATGGTCAAGGAGGCTGTCGAGCATGCGGTTCCAATGCGGCATCATGCGCCGGACGTGGCCCAGAATATCGCGCTCGTCGAAAATATTGAGGACTTCGAGCGCCACCGCTGCTGAAACCACATGGGCATGATGGGTTGCGCCGTGGGCAAACCACCCCTTGGCCTCGTTGCCGATATCAAGGCGGCGGTTGAATTCCTCACCCATGATGATGCCGGCGATTGGCATGTAAGCACCGGAAATTCCCTTGGCGCAGGTCATGCAATCAGGCTCAAGGCCCATCGATTCCGTTGCCCACATGCGCCCGGAACGGCCAAAGCCAGTTACTACCTCGTCAATGAAAAGCTGGATGCCGTATTTTTTAAGCACCTTCGTAATTTTGGGGAAATAGCTTGCGGGCGGCGGGAACATGCCGGCTGATACGGAAACGGGCTCGGCGATCATGGCGCCAATCGTCTCTGGCCCCGCTTCGAGAATGGTCTGTTCCAATTCCGCTGCGAGCCGGTCAGTGAAGGCTTCCTCATCCTCACCCGGCAGTGCCGCATTTGGCCAGCTCGGATGGCTGACCTGCAAGGAGTAGCCCATGGGGATCCCGAAACTTTCGTGCAGCTCCTGCGAGCCTCCGAGGGCCGACGTGGCAATGGTGGAGCCGTGGTAGCTGGCGCGCCGCGAAATCATTTTCCGGCGCAGGGGCTCGCCTGCAAAGCCATTGCCATACCACATGAACTTCAACAGATGGTCATTGGCCTCGGAACCGGTGGTGGAAAAATAAATGCGCGGGTTCTTGACAGGCGACAGCGCCGCGAGTCTTTCCGTCAATTCCATCACAGGTGGCACCGTGCGGTGAATCGCCGACGAGTACATGGGCAGGGTTTTTAGTTGCCGGGTCGCGGCATCAACCAGGCGTTCTTCGCTGAAACCCAGGGAGACGCAATAAAAGCACGAAACGGATTCAATGTAATCTTTACCGTTTTCGTCGTAGATAAAAATGCCTTTGCCACGCTCAAACACCAGCGGGCGTTCAGTCTTGAGCCGCTTGAGGTCACTGAAGCCCAGAAGGATCGAGTCATTGCGATAATTGCTCTTCTTCAGCTCGATGTTCATGTCACCCGTTCCTTCTGCAAGCCGCCGAACCTATTCCACTGTCGTTCGAAGTCAACCCACGCCAGCCGCAGAGCGGTCCTGCTGATCACGCCCCGGGTCCGTCTATTGACACTGCCTGGGAGCGGCTTCAACATCCCGTTTTTGACGGCAGGCAGCGTGTTTTATGAATGGCTACATCGATAAACCGGCAACGTTTCCCAGCCTCAAGGATCGCAGCATAATCATAACCGGCGGAGGCAGCGGCATTGGCGCAAGCCTGGTTGAGCATTTTTGCCAGCAGGGCGCCAAGGTCTGTTTTGTCGATATTGCCGACGACGCGGCGATGGCTCTTGTGGCGCGGTTGAAGGAAAAAGGACACCCAGTCCTACACTATATCCATTGCGATCTACGCAACATTGAGGCCCTCCGGTTGGCAATCGCCGAAGCCTGCGAACGCCAGGGTCCGGTGTCTGTATTGATCAACAATGCCGGAAATGACGACCGTCATAGGACGGAAGATGTTTCGGTCGACTACTGGGATGACCGCATGCAGGTGAATCTGCGCCACCAGTTCTTCGCCACCCAGGCAGTGCGCCCGCATATGCGCGATGCCGGGGGTGGCTCGATCATCAATCTGGGCTCGATAACCTGGCTGGTGGGCGATCCGGACTGTCCTGCCTATGTCACCGCCAAGGCAGCAGTAGGCGGTCTGACGCGGGCCCTGGCGCGTGAGCTGGGACCGGAAAAGATCCGGGTGAATTGCGTGCTGCCGGGATGGGTGATGACAGACCGGCAGGTAAAAATGTGGCTGAATGAAACTGGCGAACGCCAGATAGATGAGCGCCAATGCCTGAAAGACAGGCTCTATCCACCTGACATTGCTCGCATGGTGCTGTTCCTCGCCGCCGACGACAGCCGCATGTGCACGTCCCAGAACTATATCGTCGATGGCGGGTGGGTATGATTTTGAACGATAAGCAAAAATGGAGGAGACGTTATGACAATGAAACTGAATAGACGCACGGCGCTGAGCCTGGCTTTGGCCGCGCCCGCCATTCTGAGTTCCAGCCGCGCCTTTGCCGCCAAGGAACTGCGGGTGATGGCCTGGCAGGGCTATGCCGATGATGACTGGGTCCAGGAGTTCCAGGACCAGACGGGCGCCAAGGCCAATATCGTGTTCATCGGCACCGATGATGAAATCTGGGCCAAGATCAAGGGCAGCGAAGGCAAGGATTTTGACGTGTTCGCCGTGAACACGGCCCAGCTCCAACGCTATATTGATGGCGGCCTTACGACGCCGCACGACCTGTCGAAGCTCCCGAACCAGAAGGATGTCCTGCCACGGTTCCAGGATCTTTCTAAGGTGAAGGGCGTCATCCGCGATGGCAAGGTGCATTCGATTCCCTTCTGCTTCGATTCAATCGGCATCATCTACGACAAGGACAAGGTGAATCCGGCTCCTGACACATTCGAGATATTCTGGGATCCCAAATACAAGGGCAAGATTCTTGCCTACGACAATGGCGAGCATAATTTCTCGTTCACGGCGCTCACCTTGGGCATTGAGGATCCTTTCCATCTCACCGAAGAGCAGATGGGCAAGATCAAGGAGAAGCTCATTGCGCTCAAGAGCAATGTCCTGAGCTTCTATACGACACCCGACGAGGCGCTGCAGCTTTACAAGTCCAATGACGTGGCGCTCATCTGGGCCAACTACGGGCAGCAACAGGTCAAGGCAATGAAAGACGCAGGCGCCAATATCGAATACGTCAATCCCAAGGAAGGCGCGCTCGCCTGGCTCGATACCTGGGCCATGACCAGCGGTGTTCAGGATGTCAATCTGGCTGAGGCCTGGGTCAACTTCCTGCTGCAGAAGAAGATTGGCCAGCAGCTTTCCGAGCGTACCGGATTTGGCAACACGGTGGTTGAAACCGGCAGTGCGGGTGCCAATGACAAGCTGGTCTGGCTCGATTTTGTCGAAGACCCGACCAAACGCTCCGATCTCTGGAACGAAGTTAAGGCCCAGCCTTGACCGTAAAGGGCTGCTGCAAGGCCCGGTCACCGTGGTGACCGGGCTTTCTTATGCAAGGGAATCGGGCTTGCCATGATTTTTGTCGGCAGTGCAAGAAATGGACTGGGGCCGAGCCTTTTGGCGGCCTTTGCCTATGGACTGCCAATCCTTTTCATTTTTGCGCCACTCGCGAGTTTTCTTGCCTACAGTTTCTTCCGGATGGAAAGCGGCCAGATCGTTGCCGATTTTGGCCTCGACAATTACCGGCGCATTTTCACCGATGCCATTTTCATCCCAATTCTGTGGCGGACCTGCCTTCTTTGCCTTGCTGTTGCGGCATTGACGATCCTCATCGGATTCCCTGTCGCCTTCCTCCTGGCCAATCTGAAGGGACGGCGGCGCTATTTTGTGCTGCTCATGGTTCTGGTGCCGCTGTTGATGAGCTACATCATCAAAATCTATGCCATCCGCAGCATTCTCGGCGGCACGGGTTTCCTGAACCGGTTTCTGCTGTGGACCGGCCTGATTGACTCTCCCCTCACGCTCTTTGTGTTCAATCTCAATGCGGTGCTCCTGACACTCACGATATTGCTCATCCCCTTTGCCATATTGCCCATCTTTCTGTCGCTTGAGCGAATCCCGCGCGACCTTATCGAGGCCTCAAGCGATCTCGGTGCTTCGAACCTCCAAACTTTCATACGCATCATTCTGCCGCTGAGCATGCCCGGCATCGTGACCGCGGCATCGTTCGTTTTCGTTCTGGCGATTGGGGATTTTCTGACGCCGCAAATGGTGGGCGGTCAAAGCGGCTTCACCTTTGGCCGCATCGTGTACAGCCAGTTTGGCACGGCCTTCAATTGGCCATTTGGCGCCGCACTTGCCACTATTCTGGCGCTTGTTGCCATTGCTGTCATTGCCGCGGGAAGCCAACTTGAGGGCCGCCGGTCATGATGCGGCTGCCTGGATATGCCATTGGCGCGCTGTGGGCAACGACCGGCGTGGTGTTTCTGCTTCTCTACAGCCCACTGGTCATCCCCATCGTTTCATCCTTCTTTGCCATCTCTCACGGTGAGGTCCAATGGCATGATCCATCTCTGGCGTCTTACGCCGCACTCACCGCCAATGCGGGAATTCTTGAAGCCGTGGGCAATACCCTTATCGTCGGCTTTTCGGCATCCCTGCTCTCGATCATCTGCGGCACGCTTCTTGCGATTCATTATTGCGGCGGCAAGTCGCTGGGGCGCGAAGCCATGCAATTTGCCATATACCTGCCATTCCTGATGCCGCCGATCATTACCGGCCTGTCATTACTGATCTTCTTCCGCGAGACCGGAATACCGCGCTCGCTTATGACAGTCATCTTGGCGCATACCGTCTTCGTCCAAGCGCTCACCTACCGCACTATCGTAGTTCGCCTGCAATCGATAGGCCCCGAAATGATAGAGGCTTCCATTGACCTCGGCGCATCCGCCTGGCAGACATTTATCCATGTCATTCTGCCGAACCTTACCAGCACGCTGATTGGCGCGGGCGTTTTGAGCTTTGCCCTGTCCTTTGATGAAACTATGATCACACTGCTGGTGACGGGCACTGACAGCACGTTGCCGATCAGGCTCTGGGCCATGATGCGATTGGGATTTTCACCAGACATCAACGCGCTTGTTGCTATTATCCTGGCGTTGACAACCTTACTTTGCATTCTGGCTGTCCGCTTTCTTCTACCTGCAGAGCTTGAGTCTGGTGGCTAAATTCGATCCGGTAACACTGACAACACTATCGTAACAAATGACCTGGGTATAAAGGGAAGGCTAACATGACAAAGCTCACTGGAAAGGTCGCGTGGATCACAGGCGCAGGCACTGGAATTGGCGAAGCAGCAGCAATAGCACTAGCCAATGCAGGTGCGGCAGTAGTATTGACAGGCCGTCGCCCTGACCCTCTTGAAATGCTTGCAGAGCGAATCCGCAGCAATGGTGGAGAGGCACTGGTTGCAGACGGCGATGTTGCAGAAGCTGCAGTGGTCACGCGCATCGTGTCCAATTGCGCCAAGTGGAAAGATCGGCTGGACATTCTGATCAACAATGCCGGCGGAAACATCCGCGAACGCCATTGGAACCAGCTGACCGCGGAAGGTATCAACACGGTTCTTTCCACAAACCTCTCGAGCGCCTTCTACTGTTCAACTATCGCCATGAATTTGATGCGGCCGAAGAAAGATGGAGTCCTTATTCATACTGCTTCTTGGGCTGGACGCTTTATTACGACGCTCAGCGGCCCTGCGTATACCGCTGCCAAGCACGCTATCATAGCGATGAGCCACAGTATCAACATGGAGGAGTATGCTAACGGCATCCGGTCAACAGCAATCCTCCCGGCGGAAGTCGCAACACCAATTCTCGATTCACGACCCCAACCGCCCACACAATCGGAACGTGATCTTATGCTTAAGCCTTCTGACCTTGGGGAACTCATTCTCTTCATTGCCACGCGCCCGGGTCATGTTTGCCTCAATGAGATCACCATAAGTCCCACGCAGAACCGGCTGTTTGTAGGTTGAGTGTGGAGAATTTTCTGTCGGAATACAATTTATCTATGCTGGTAACTACAGTCGTCGAGTCATGAGAATAGTTAAAAACGACGTCACCAATACCGAACTCTCACGCATAACACCGTAGAGAGTGACATCCCTCATATCCTGCAACTCCTAAAAGTACCGAGGACCGCTAGGGTCAATAGGAGAAGAACGCAATTCATCAAGCCATGTCTGAATTGCAGCCCATAGCGGCAATCGTTGCTCAAAGATAATTCACCACCTCATACCACTAGCTATCGGGCAGATCGTCAAATTAGCGCCGACGTCCGTCTCTGGCTGCAGAAAGTCGGTGTTTGAACTAGGATAAGAGCTAGGACATGTTCCAAATTCGGAAAATTAAACGATTAAATACCAATAACATAACGTGAAAGTTCTAAGGCCTCCCCCTCCGCCACCCTGCGCCTTCGGCTTCGGGTGGCTGGCCATTTGATGCTGAAGGCGCAGGATGATCTCCCGAAGCTCACGCAAAGCGGGAGCGCAGGGAGACTGGTTCAGCTAATGCGGTATCTTTACGCATTTGAACTGAACAATGCGGGCTTCGCGTGGCTGTCCATTCGAAGTGTTGGTATCTCACGACTTTGATCAGGTCACGAGACATTGGTGCCATCACTTCGGTGATGAGCCCCTTATTGATGCGTGCGTAGGTCTGGTCGATGAGCGTTGTGGCGCTCCGAATCACATTAGTCCGTAGACGGACGGTTTCCGCTTAAGCACACTGTCAGCGCAGCTTTTGATTGAAGCGTGGGCAGCACTTCAGGACGTGTCGGGCTTCATCGCATCCCAGGCGAGCCAATGGCACTCGGCGAGGACCTCATCGACTTCGTGAACCGGCTTCCTCTGGTGGCCGGGAGGAGGACCCGGCCGGAGCGGCGACGTGAACTTCGGATTTTTTGCGGTCTCGCGTCTGACCCGCCAGCGGGCGAGACGCCTGGCCTGGCGCGGCAGATCCTCGAGCGCCAGCTTGAGGGCCTGGAGCCTCCGGCTGAGGCGTTCGGCATTGACGAGGCCATCGGGCGGCGGAGCGGCATCGGCTATGGGAGGGTGCGCCGGCCGCAGGGTATCATACGGGAAGAAATGGATGCGTGGGGGATTCCGCGTGAACTTTCTATGGCGTTGGCGCGCGAAGTTTTTCCGCGGATCGAAGAGCTGGAAGGAGGGACGGGAGTGCCCGCCCTTGCCGATCGACCCCGCCGGCATCGGCATCGGACGTGAGGGAGCAAGTTTCACTACAAGGCCACGCGCCGCGATGACCACAAGGCGCCGCACGGCGGATTCAGCGGGCCGGAGCACGCGCAGCACGGCGCTATGCAGCGGCTGTGGAATCCGCAGCCTCGTGGCCTCACCCGCAATCCCCAGCAGGGCGAACAGGGTTTCAACTATCCCCTTGAGCGCTTCGCTATTGCGTTCGATGGCCCTGGCCCAGTCAAAGTCCACGTGATTTCTTTATCCTGCGTATAGAACATAACAGGAACACAAATGGCATACTAGGAATATAGTGTCAAGCGTTAAATTCCTATTTGCACTGATGCACGTTTCGTACCCTGTTCTATTAGCTCAATCCGAGATTGTGTGCTGACGACCCCTTCAATTGGGTCTATCAATGCAATGTGTGAACACTCGAGGATGAATGTAGATTTCAACTCTATCAGAAGAAATTTTGATTGGTCAAAAGTCTGTTGTCACAGACTCTTATCAGATGTCTATTGGCGAAGTTGTCAACTTATACAAAGATAGTGAGCTAATAATAAACCCGAATTTTCAAAGGCTTTTTAGGTGGGAACCTGGGAGTTGCGGTGACAGTGCATTCAACTATTTTGGCGCTTGTAATTAGTTAAATGCACTGTCACCGTAACTCCTATCGGCCCAAGCCAAAATCGAAACCCGCGAAGCGACGCAAGCGACGGGCCGCAGAGATAGCGAAAGCCAAATAGGTAGTTGTGCGCAACATCGTCACCATAAAGTTCGGGTCGCATCTCTACGGCACAACCACGCCGGCATCCGACCTGGATTTTAAGAGCGTATACGTCCCATCTGCGCGCGACATTCTTTTGCAGAAGGTCAAGGGATCGATTAACAAGTCGCGGCAAAAAGCGGAAAAGGAAAAGAATCTGCCCGGCGAGATGAAGAAGAAAGCTATAGTTTGCAGCGCTATCTTGAGCTTGCATCTGAAGGGCAGACAGTTGCACTTGATATTCTTTTCGCGCCCGAATGGAGCATGACAGAGCCGCCCGCTCCGGAGTGGCGCGAGTTGATCGACAACCGCGCCCGCCTTCTCACAAAAAGGTCGGCCGCGTTCGTCAGCTATTGCCGTCAGCAAGCGAACAAGTACGGCATCAAAGGTTCGCGCGTTGCCGCCGCACGTGCCGCTCTAACGACACTCAAGGTTCTCGTGGAAACGCACGGGATAACGCCAAAACTTGGACAATTCGAGGCCGAAGTATCACAAGCGATTTCTGGTATCGAGCATATGGTGATCGTTGATATCCCGCTCGCGAGCGGGGTCATGATTCGCCATTGGGACGTTTGTGGTCGGAAGCTTCCATTCCTAGCATCGATCAAGAACGCGCGCGACATCGTGCAAAAGCTGGTCGATGAATATGGTCAGCGAGCGCTGCAAGCCGAGACGCAACAGGGTGTGGACTGGAAGGCACTGTCGCATGCCGTGCGGGTTGCAACGCAAGCGATCGAATTTCTCGGCACAGCCCGCGTCACGTTTCCACTTCCGAACGCCGCGCACATCTTGGCGATTAAAACCGGGCAGGTCTGCTATCAGGACGTGAGTTCGGAGATCGAAGGCTTGCTCAAAAGAGTCGAGGCTGCATCGCTAGTTTCGTCCCTCCCTGATGCTCCCGACCGGCAATGGATCGATGATTTTATCGAGCGAGTCTACCGAGCCGAGATATGTCGAAGCTGAGCCTCAAGGCCAAGAACTTTGCGGAGAAAGTACACCGCGACCAAGCCCGCAAATATTCGGGAAAGCCTTACGCCGTACACCTGCGAGAGGTCGCCGGATTATGTGCAGAAGTTGGTTGTCGGGACGAAGTTGTCGCAGCGGCTTGGTTACACGACGCCAAGGAAGATCAGGGCGTTACCGACATAGAACTCCGCGCGATGTTCGGTGATGACGTTGCGCTACTTGTCGATGAGGTCACTGACCGCAGCCGGCCGGAAGACGGAAACCGCAAGAGCCGCAAGAATATAGATCGGGAACATAATGGCAGGGCTTCCGCTGAAGGGAAGACCATCAAGCTCGCGGACATGATTAGCAACGGCAAGGACATCAGTGCCCACGACCCGCATTTTGCGGTCACCTATATGCGAGAAATGGAACTGCTGTTGCCGCTCTTGAAGGAGGGCGATTCAACTTTGTACGCGCGGGCAATGTCCGTCCTTGAGTGTTACCGAAAGGCAACAGGATAGGTCACAAAAATTGTCAATGGACTAAAGCGTATAAGTCCCCTTTGTTGGTTATAGTACCGAGAGGCTTTGGGGTCTTTGGAGCTTTTGAGAAATGCTGCGAGTCTATGCTCACACGTACATTAAATTTGGTGAGACAATCCATGATTGCCGGGCTGGTTTGGAGTTACGGTGACAGGGAGTTACCGTGACAGCACTGTCACCGTAACTCCAAGTCCGTCAGATTGCTTTTGTATTTGAAACTGGCGAATATGCAGCGTACAGGCGGGTGATGAACGAGCGGAGATAAGCCATGATTGTGAATCCAGTTCCCTGGCCGAACGGTGCGAGAGTTGCCTGCGCGATTACGTTCGACATGGATGCGGATAGTCTTGTTCATATTGAGCACCCGAAGGACTCCATCAAGCGGGTTTCTACCATCTCCATGCTGCGCTATGGGCCTCAGGTTGGTGTACCTCGCATTCTTGAGGCTTACCGCCGTTATGGCATCAAGCAGACGTTCTTCGTGCCCGCCTGGTGCATAGAGCAATATCCGGGAGCCATCGAGGCCATGATCAAGGACGGCCACGAGGTGGGATTTCATGGTTATATTCACGAAGCACCAAACAGCCTATCGAAAGCCGACGAGCATTATTGGATGCAGCGTTCAATCGACACGATTGTCAAACACACGGGGAAACGGCCCCGCGGTAATCGTTCGCCCCTCTATAATTTTTCGGCCAATACCGCTGACCTCCTGGTGAAGGAAGGCTTCCTCTATGATTCCTCACTGATGGGTGACGACGTGCCGTATATTCTGAAAACCAAGATGGGCGAGCTGGTCGAAGTGCCGACCAATTGGGCGACGGATGACTGGCCACCATATGTCCATTCGATTGACCTAAATTACGTTATGCAGGTCATGTCACCTGAGCGGGCGATGGAAGGTTTTCTGGCGGAGTTTGAGGCCATGCGGCGGGCTGGCGGCGGGCTATGGATCGGCATCTGGCACCCATTTGTGAGTGGCCGGCTTTCCCGTTGGTTGCGGGTGGAGGCGATGATTGAATATATGCTGGGCACAAATGAAGTGTGGTTTGCCACCCTTGAGGATATTGCAAGGCATATCCTGAAGCGCCGTGAAAACGGTACATACAAGCCGCGCGTTGACCAACTTCCATACTATGACAAACCAGTCGCTCCGAAGCGGACTGGATCGCCCAAAAAGCGTCGTGGCTAAGCCACGAAAACCCAGCAAAAAATGTGCTGGACTTCAATGTCAAAACTTCTCAACATGCAATAAAAATTACTCGTAGTAAAACGTGGGGAGTAAATCATGAAACATCTTTTTGCAGGTGCCGCGACGTTTGCTTTGATGATAGCAGCATCAGGTGCGGCCTTTTCCGAGGATACAATTCACATGCTGGCACCAACCTGGCTTGGTTTTGCTCCGGTTCATGTGGCCAATGACTTGGGATGCTTTAAGGATGAGGGTCTCGCGGTGGACTATAAATTCGAGGACGACCGTTCAAACGTTATGGCGGCCTATGCGCGCGGTGACATCGACGTGGATATGCGAACTGTTGGTGAGCATCAAGGCAGGCCACGCGATGCTTCAACGCCAGGTGTCATCATTGGAACAATCGATGAATCGGTGGGCGGCGACGGCGTAATTACCGACGAAACTATCAAATCAGTTGCCGATCTCAGGGGAAAAACAGTAGCTGCTGAACCTAACATACCGGCGCGGTTACTCATGCAAATGGAATTGAAGAAAGCGGGTATGACTTTGGCAGATGTGAAAATCAAGGATATCGCCACAGCAGACACGGCTGCGATTTTTGCAGACAACTCGATTTCCGCAATTGCAACCTACGAACCCTTCATGTCGCAAGCTGTTAAGGCATCGGGTCGACCAAATGCACGTGTATTCTTTTCCTCGAAGGACTATCGTGGCATTATCATCGACGTGATCACAGCGCGCCAGGAAGACCTCGCGGCCAATCCGAAGAAGTATTCAAGTTTCCTGAAGTGCGTCTACAAGGCTGTTGAATACAGCAAAACAGAACCGGCAAAGTATGCAGAACTGGCGGCCGCGCATTACGGGCTTACTGCGGCCGAGGTAACTGACATCCTCACGACAAGCTTGGCGTATACAACGCTGGATGAGGCAAAGGCCTATCTGGGCAAGCCCGGCGGAAAGGGAACACTGCATGATATCTTTGATACAGTCATGCAGTTGAACCTGGAGAACGGTGCGGCTGACAATAAGCTTGATGCCAGTCAGCAGATTGACAACGCTGTGATCAACACTATTTCAGCCCCGTAGAAGGGGCTGAAACGTCAAAATATGATACGCGAGCTCTTTACCTTTAGAGGACGCTCCACGGTCCGCACCGAGATCCTGATCGGTGTGTTGATGGCCATGGCCGTTCTTTTCCTATGGGAAGCAGTGGCTCGCGCAGGGTTTGTGGCACAGCAGTTTCTCCCATCGCCCAGCCAAGTGTTGGTGGCGCTGTGGACGATGGTCACGACGCAACATTTGTTGTGGCATGCCGCCATTTCAAGCCTGCGTGTATGGGTCGCGTTCCTGCTTGCCGCAGCGATGGCAATTCCCATTGGAATACTGATGAGCAGTTACCGGATTGTTGGGGCTTCCCTTGAGCCGATCATAGATTTTATCCGCTATCTTCCGGTTCCAGCACTCGTGCCACTCTCCATTATCTGGTTCGGCGTGGGGGAAGAGACAAAGATATTTTTGCTTTGGCTTGGAACGTTTTTCCAGCTTGTTTTGCTGGTGGCAGATGACATGCGGCGGGTGCCACACGAGTATGTTGAAATCGCCTTCACGCTAGGCGCCAAGCCACGTCAGGTCCTAACGGACGTTGCGTTTCGTGCAATGGGCCCATCACTGGTTGATAATCTCCGTATCACGCTCGGCTGGTGCTGGACCTATCTGGTGATTGCTGAAATCGTTGCAGCAGATTCAGGTCTTGGATTCGTTATCTGGTCGGCGCGACGTTACGTGAAAACACCGGAAGTGATGGCCGGCGTTGTAGTCATTGGACTTATCGGGTTACTCACCGACCAGATTCTGCGCGCGATGCACCGCCGCATGTTCAGGTATATGTGAATCTGTGGCAAGCGATTATCTCACATTTGAGAAGGTTACCAAGGCATTTGGGCCCGTGCTTGTCGTATCTGAGTCAACGCTTGCAATTGCGCGCTATTCCCTTGTGGTGTTTCTCGGTCCATCAGGTTGTGGCAAAACCACCTTGATGCGCATGGCAGGCGGGCTTGACACACCAACTTCAGGCACAATCAGACTTGATGGCGAAGCCGTAACCGGACCAGATCGTCGCAGGGGCATGGTGTTTCAATCCTACTCTTCGTTTCCCTGGCTTACGGTTGAAGGCAATATTGCCTTTGGAATGCGCTACCGCAATGATCTTAACGCTGCACAGCGAGCCGAGCGTGTTAGCCATTACCTCAAACTTATTGGACTTGAAGATTTTGCAAAGTCATTTCCCAATCGTATTTCAGGCGGCATGCGCCAGCGCGTTGCCATTGCGCGCAGTCTCGCTGCCGGTTCAGATGTACTCCTCATGGATGAACCTTTTGGTGCACTCGATGCACTCACTCGCGAACGTCTACAGGTTGAGCTTCGCCAGATTCAGGCGGAGGAAAAAAAGACCATCATCTTTGTTACCCATGATGTTGAAGAAGCTGTGTTTCTGGCCGACCGGATTCTCTTGTTTTCTGCACGGCCTACAAGGGTTCTTAGGGATATTGATGTCGCCGCCATACTAGGCACATCGCGCACGCTTGCCGCGCGCGAGTCCCAAGAGTTCTTCATATTGCGCAATGAGATTTTACATCTCATTCGTAATGAAGCTGGAGTTGTGAAATGAAGGTTTCTTTACATAACAAGAATGTCGTGATTACGGGTTCAAGCCGTGGCATCGGTCTTGGTATTGCGAAATGTTTTGCCAACGCGAATGCACGATTGACGCTGATTGCTGATGACCCTGCGGTCATCGCTATAGCCAAGGACATAGGTGCGACCGGTGCTTTGGCGGATATCACTGACGGTACAGCAATTTCACAAGCTCTCTCGGCACTTTCTCACATTGATGTGCTGATCAATAACGCCGGTCTTGAGCTTCTCACTCCGATTGCCGATGGTGGCGATGAAGTTGAAGAGGCATTTCGCCGAATTATTGAAATAAACATTATAGGCACGCAAATTGTTACACGGCGCGCTGTCCCAAAAATGTCGAGCGGCAGTTCCATTATTAATACAGCTTCAATTTGGGGGCGCGTTGCCGAGCCTTTATTCGGTGCTTATGTTGCCTCCAAGCATGCGATTATCGGGTTGACCAAAACGTGGGCCAAGGAGCTTGGATCAAGGGGAATACGCGTTAATGCCGTATGTCCTGGATGGGTGCGTACCGACGCATCGATGCGCTCGCTTAAGAACATGGCCAAGCGCCGCGAGGCCAACGAGCAAGAGCTTCTAGCCGCTATTGTTGGCGGTCAAGCGCTGCCGGGTCTTATGGAGCCAGAAGATGTGGCAGAGACCTATCTGTTCCTTGCGTCGGATGCCGCGAGAAATATTACGGGTCAATCGCTTGGTGTTGATCGGGGAGAGGTGCCATGGTGAATTCATTGAACGGAAAGCGCGTTCTGATAACCGGGGCCGCAAATGGCATTGGCTACGCAACGGCAACCATGTTTGCAGATGCAGGTGCCCGTGTCATAGGGCTTGATCTTGACACATCGCGCGAACCAATGCGCATACTTCGCTGTGACCTTTCGCGAGAGGTCGACATTGTTGGCGCTGTCGCGGCAACAGTTCAGGAGCTTGGCGGCATCGATGTGCTCGTCAACAATGCGGGCATCATGGAAGAAGCTCCGATCCAATCCATAACTGGGAAGCAAATAGACCGCCACTTCGCCATCAATGTTCGTGGCGCCATACTGGTCACGCGCGAGGCCTTGCCGCATCTTAGTGAAGGTGCTCGTATCATCAATCTGGCGTCTGAATTGGCCTATCTTGGCCGTGGCAATGCGTCAGTCTATTGTGCGACGAAGGCCGCGATGCTGGGCTTAACGCGATCGTGGGCGCGCGAACTCGCACCCCATATTCTCGTCAATGCCGTAGCTCCTGGCCCAACCGACACCACCCTTCTTGGCTTTAACAATATGACTGTGGAACAGAAAGCGCTAGAAACCGCACACCCCCTCGGACGCATAGGTCGGCCCGAGGAGATTGCGTCTGCTATCATATTCCTTGCCGGTTCCGGAGCCACGTTCTTCACCGGCCAATGTCTTGGTGCCAATGGTGGCGCGGCAATGCTTTGAGAGGGAGCAACAAGTGAAGTTGCTTTGCAATGCTGAGGCCAAAGGAGAATATAAGGCAGTGTTCGATAGACAGAACCCACCGTGAGTCGTTACTGGCGAACGGCTAATTAAAGTCTGACCGCGCCGTACAGCAAAAGGCGTCAAGCGCCTGTGGCGGATACACAGACCGCCAAATATCGTGCGTTTTCGCCTGATTTTACAGAATATTTTAGATTCTTGTTGCGTGGAATCCTAGTCTTTGTCCTAGTTTTAGCAAAATTTACCCTGCCCTGCCCTGCTCAAAAGTGCAAAATACCTCGTTTTCTCACGTCACCTTTGCCATAGTAAGCGGACAGTCCTAAATTCCTCCAAGAGGTCGGCTGTGGGCCCAGGCTGTGTAAAAACGTCCGAGAGCTGTTCGAATTATAAACTTGGCCCGGCCACTGAAATTTCAGCTTTAATGAAATCAATGCTTTGGCAAATTGCAAGTTTCTGAAATCGCGCAGTCTTGGTACAAATTTCGATTCTATTGACGTTTTCACACAGCCTCGACCCAATGGAGACATTCAGCAGCGTGCCCGATACATGAAGTAGCGTTGCCTGCCAGGCCTGATCAATTGGTGGTATTTCAAATTTGTCAACGCTTGCCAACTCAAGCAAACTCGACACTGACCCATCGCTTTTCCTGCAGCGAGGCAAACCGCGTCACACGGATGCTGGGAGCAATTGACATTGTATATGCACACCGCACGCTCGTATTGGTGTGACAGTGCCGTTTCGTCAGCGTGGGCTTAGCGTGAGCGGCAAGTTGCGATGACTCGCTTGAGGTCCCTTGCGGCGGCAAGGCGCCGGACGGTGTGGTAGAGTTTTCTGTACTCACGAGTTTCTTGGAAAGGGTAACTGCATGCGGCGCGCCATCGTGGTCGGAGGATCCCTCGGCGGTTTGTTCGCGGCTTGCATGCTCCTCCGCTCCGGTTGGGACGTGGTCGTCATCGAACGGGCAAAGGTAAGGCTTGCCGGACGCGGCGCGGGGCTCGGCGTTCATCCGCCGATGCTCGAAGGGCTTCTCCATGCCGGCGCGCATGTCGACGCGAATGTCGGAGTGGCGATCGGCGGACGCGCGGTTCTCGCGCGTGACGGCAGCATCGCGGCCGAGATAGCGATGCCCCAGTTCTGCACTTCCTGGGCTCGACTCTATACGATGTTGAGCAATGTCTTTCCCGAGGAGCATGTACGCCGAGGCGTCGCACTTGCC
>CAZHCO010000236.1:0-1392 GCA_964530965.1 uncultured Aestuariivirga sp.
CAAGTGACGGGAGAGGGCGATAATCCCAAAAGGTTTTGCCTTCGCCCGTACGAAGGACGGGACAAGGTGCCCGACAGGTCTGCGAAGCTAAAGCTTCGCTGGGATGAGGGCCCTTCGGCGCGTGATTCAATAAGTGACGATTATGTTCTAGCGGGACCGGTACACTTTTGCGCCGCCTTCAGGCGGCGCAGTAAACGGGTTCAGTCGTACACTTTAACTCTGCGAATTATTGCCCGCCCTTTAGGCGCCGCGATGCGACCACTGCTTCAACGCGATTTCGCGCGCTCAACTTGTGCAGGATGCCGCTCATGTAATGTTTGATTGTTTTTTCCGTGAGGTTCAGCTTTTTTGCTATTTCCTTGTTCGTGTTTCCAAGCGAAAGCTCTTTGAGGACCTGTTCCTCCCGGACGCTGAGCTGCTGCGAAGCGTCCGGAGCGTTCGCCGCGCCCGATTTGGACGCCGGGCGTGTCGTCAGCAGCCGCGCGGCGAATTCCGGCGTGATATAGATTTCGCCGGCCGCTGTGGACCGCATGGTTCTCACCAGATCAGGACCGCTGATGCCTTTCAGAATATAGCCACGCACGCCGGCTGCAAGCGCCTCAGTCACGTCCTCGTGGCGTTCCGATACCGTCAATATAAGAATACGGATTTGGGGATGACTGGTGCTGATTTCTCGCGCTGCTGCCAATCCGCCACCGGGCATACTAATATCGAGGAGCATGAGGTCTGGTGTAAACTCGCGTGCTATTCTGATTGCGTCCGCCGCACTGGCTCCACTGGCGACAACTTCGAAATCCTCCTCGCGGCCAAGTGTATGCTCGATGCCGGCACGCATGATTGGGTGATCGTCGATAACCGCTAGGCGAACGCGCGCAATCATGTAGGACCTGCCTTTGGAAGAGTGACCATGATCGCTGTTCCTTTACCGAGTCGCGAGCGAACTTCGAAACTGCCGCCTAACAACTCAACCCGATGCCGAAGACCTGCTAATCCCAAAGCTTCTTTGCAATCATGTGACGGCAGGAGCCGGAAACCCGGCCCGGTATCTCTCACCGTCAACCTTATGACATTGTCGTCTGCCTCCGAGCTTACAAATTGTCCTTGCGCACCCGCATGGCGGAAGGCGTTATTGAGACCCTCTTGTACACAGCGGAAGATGCAAGTTCTAACCGGAACTGGCAAATTTTCAGGCAAAGCCCTGATGTGCGTTTGAACCTGTGTTTTGGTGCGAAACTCGTGCTTGCTGATGGCAAGCTGCAAGATTTCTGCTGTATTCAGACGCTCAAGTTCCGGTAGCGAAACGCCCGATGAAATATTGCGGATTTCGGCCAATGCATCCTGCGCGGCATTCTGTATGGCGGCGAGCGCCTCTACAGCTTCCTTTTTAGCTTT
>CAZHCO010000237.1:0-2383 GCA_964530965.1 uncultured Aestuariivirga sp.
TTGCGCTGGTAATAAGCCTTCCGGGTGTCGTTGTTCCGGCACCGTTCGTTCAGGAAAACTGGCCGGATAACTTTCCAAAGAAGGTCATCCAGCAGCCGGAACCCCCTCTAAACCTTCTTCTCACTACTCTAAGGACGACTGCGGCTGTAATACCAGCCCCCTTCGTTCAAGAGACCTTCGATAACCCGATCAGAAGGGCGTTCCGGGATTACACCTGGTTCAACACGCCTAGAACCATACCGAAGGTCGCTGACGTTGCAAGCGCAGTCCCCCCGGCTTTCAAGCAGAGCGACTGGCCCAACCCGAGTTTTACCTTAAAGGGCTGGAGAGACTACCAGTGGAGTGAGTCTCCGGCAGTACCGCCAGCAGTCGCTGTAACCGTAAACGTAAAGCCGTTCCACCAGGATGACTGGGCGAATCCACGGTCATTCAAATGGCTCGATGGCACGTGGACACAGACTCCACAAACTATCCCTCCGGTCGTTATCGAGCAGGCCGTTGTCCAGAAGCCCTTCAAGCAGTCGGTATGGGAAAACCCGAAAGCGAAGGTATTTTTTGATGGTACCTGGGTTCAGACGAAGCAACTCATAACGACCGTTGTTGCTCCGGTTGTCCTGCAAAACCCCTTCAGCCAGACGAATTGGCCCAACCCGGAGAATAAACGCTGGACGGATGGGACTTGGATACAGACTCCGCATATTTCGAAGATTCCTCCGAATTTCCTGCAAAAGCCGTTTACCCCGCAGGAATGGGCAAACCCGATACGGAGGAAATGGCAGGACGGAACCTGGTTCAACACCCGGCAACTCACCACCCCGCTCGTTGCTCCCAAACCATTCAATCAGAGCGACTGGATAACACCGGAAGCGGTCAATCGCTTCGATTATGGCTGGACTCAGCAGGGGATCCAGCAGGTTGCCATCGTACTGCCAGCAGGGGCTGGGAAGCCGTTTAACCAGTCCGATTACCCCAATCCGATAGATTTAAGACCCGAATGGAGGGATTACGGGTTCTTCCAATCTCCCTTCATTATTACCCCCTCCAGTGAGGTAATAGTCCCCCCGGTAGTCGTCCTCGAGGAAGGCCCACCGCCGGGTGGAAGACCCCAATACACCTTCCTGCGAGCGATCAGGGACTTTGAGCATCTTCAGAGCATCCGCAAGGAAGCCAAAGCGGTCATAAGACAGGTAGCGATACGACAAGCTCTTGATTTAAAGAGTAGCAAAGTTCAAAGAGAGCGCGAACTCTTAGAGTCGCTACAAGCCAGAAAGATCGTCTACGAGGCCCGTTATTCGGAAGCTTCGAGCCTGATGCGCTCGTATTTGATCGAGCAGGAAATTAAAGAATTGCTGAAGAAGAAACTGGAGAACGATGAACTCGCGTTACTGCTGATTTTGATAGCAGCAACAATGGCTTAATTGACGACGAAAAATACATGACTCATACTACGGATAACGGTACGACAGCGATTCTGTCGGTGCTATAGGAGAAAATATGGCAGAAGCAACAACACAACAAATAGTGGATTCGGTTCCAAGGTTCGTTCTTCCCAAAGAATTCAGCAACGAACCGAAGCCCGAAACGAAAGTAGAAACACCCGCCGCGCCTCCCACCGAGGCAAAACCTGCAACTGAGGCAGTTGCGACCCCACCGGACACCGAAGTAGAAGATACCGAAGTTACGGGCGAGGAGACTACGGGGAAAGACCCGGAGAAGCCGTCCACTAGACGCTTTGAGAGACGTATAGATCGAGCGACTCGTAAAGCAGCCGAAGCACAAGCGAGATCAGAAGTTCTGGAGCGGGAACTACAGGAGTACAAATCCAAAGCCACCGAACCCGTACCTTCTGCTGGCGAACCCAAGATGGAGGACTTTACCGACATCAAGGAATACGCCAAAGCCTACGCCAACTTTGAAAAAGCCAACGCGATAAAGGACTACGAGGCCAACCTTTCAAAAACCGCTCAGGAGAAACGAGTCAAGCAACTCGTCACCGACTGGGATAACAAGGTCAAGGAAGCAGACGCCAAGTATGACGATTTTGACGAGGTAGTGGGTGAGATAAAACCGACTACTCCGTGGGGAGCCGCCCTGATGATGTCAGAAAATGGGCCTGATGTAGCCCATCATCTGGGAAAGAACCTGAAGGAATTTCGTCGTATTGCAGCCCTCGACCCGCCACAGCAATTTCTGGCAATAGGAAGACTCTCCGCAACACTGGCTGCCCAAGAGGAAGCTCCCAAAAAGCCCTCTAAAGCACCTGCCCCGATCAATCCGGTACAAGGCAATGCCCAAGTTGCCACGGGAGAATACACAGATGGAATGTCTCCCGGAGATTACATGAAATCTGGTCTGGCAAAGCGCCTTAGTGGGAGACGATAAC
>CAZHCO010000238.1:0-1438 GCA_964530965.1 uncultured Aestuariivirga sp.
AAAAGGTTCGCGTCATTGAGGATGCCTGCCAAGCGATTGGCGCTGCACAGGGGAATACGCGCGCCGGCGTACTAGGAGACACCGGGTGCTTTAGTTTTTTCCCCAGCAAGAATTTGGGCGGTTTTGGAGATGGGGGGCTCATCACGACCAACGACAAAGCCCTTGCCGACTCCATGGCCATGCTCCGTGTTCACGGGAGCCAGGTCCGCTATCTCCACGAGGCGATAGGGATCAATAGCCGGTTGGATGCGCTCCAGGCTGCTGTACTACAGATCAAATTGAAGTATCTTGATCAGTGGACCGAGGGGCGACGTCGGAATGCCGGGCGTTATGAGCAGTTGTTTGCCCGAACGAAGCATGCGGATCGCGTCGCGCTGCCGCCAACGGCACCCGGCAATTTCCATGTGTATAACCAGTTCACTGTCCGAGCGCCAAAGCGCGACGAGTTGCGCGCCTTCCTCAAGGAGAAAGGGGTCGGCACGGAAGTGTACTATCCGCTCCCGATGCATCTCCAAAATTGCTATCGCGATTTAGGGCATCAGAAGGGGTCATTCCCTCTGTCGGAACAGGCGGCTGAAGAAGTCATGTCTATTCCGATCTATGCAGAATTGACAGAAACGCAGCAGTCCTATGTTGTCGAGATGATTGAGGAGTTCTATCGGCACGCTATGTCGTAATGGCCCCTTCCGAGGCCGACGAGACGTGCCGCGCGTACTTGCCCATTACGCCGGAGGTGTAGCGTGGTAGTGGTTGTTTGACCTTCTTGAGTCTGGCTTTGATTTCTTTCTGCGAGAGTTCCACGCTCAGCGTCCGTTTGGCGATATCGAAGACAATCATGTCGCCGTTCTTCACGGCGCCGATCGGGCCACCCTTGATCGCTTCCGGGGCGACATGGCCGGCCATCAGTCCGTGGGTGGCGCCGGAGAAGCGGCCGTCGGTCAGCAGCGCGACGGAGTCACCCAGGCCTGCACCAACAATGGCTGCGGTCACGCCAAGCATTTCTCTCATGCCGGGTCCGCCGGACGGGCCTTCATAGCGAATCACCACGACATCGCCTGCCTTGATTTGACGGGATTGCACGGCAACAAAGGCATCCTCTTCCCGGTTATACACTTTCGCCGGGCCACGGAACGTCATGATTGAGTGTCCGGCCACCTTCACGACGCAGCCGTCCGGAGCGAGATTCCCCTTTAAGATCACCATTCCGCCGGTCTGCTTGATCGGATTCGACAGAGATCTGAGAACTTGTTGGCCGGATGTTTCCTTCGCGTCCTTGGCCTCTTCCCCGATCGTCCGGCCGGTCACGGTCGGTTGGCCGGCGTGCAAAATACCGGCATCGAGCAGCCGTTTGGCGACCAACGTGGTCCCTCCGGCTGCATAGAGATCCGAGGCTGTAAATCGTCCACCCGGCTTCAGGTCGGCGAGCAACGGCACCTTC
>CAZHCO010000239.1:0-1808 GCA_964530965.1 uncultured Aestuariivirga sp.
GGTGATAGTGAAGATCTCGAACGATCCTGATTCTGACTACAACGGAGCCTACCGTGCCTCAGGCGTGTCCACGAAGTGCGGTCTGGCCGATTACGGATATCCGCACCGCCTCAGTTCATTCGCGGTCATGTTTCCGGATGACACCACCACGATCGCGGTTACCTCGGTGAACTTTGACGCCGATACCCTCAAGAGCGGCACAACTGTCAACAGCTTCTACCTGTCGGTCGGGATCCGGGTCGGGCGGCATGGGACTCCACCTGCCTACGTCGTTCGGGCCAACCAGCCACAGTTCAATGAGCCCGGAACGGCGACCCGCACCAGAACATCGAACGGCTCCGACTCGCTGACGGTCAAGGGAGCTGCGAGCAAGGGGACCAAGGTCGACGTAGAAATGATCCTCGTCTGTCAACCATAGATGGTGCGCAGCAATCTGAGGTTAGTCTATTTCAACGTGATTCGTTGATGTTGTTTGATAGTACAAACACCCCGCCTAACAACCGTAGACTTTGCCCTTTTTATGGTCGCCGCCATTGAGAACGACGAACTCATCCACGATAGACACGGAGAAACTCACCAGTTGTGCTGTCTTTTAGCGGCTCGCCAGACCGCCGGCGATCTCGCCGCCATCGATGATCACGGGATGTCCCGTGATGTAAGGAGCTTCGTCGGAGGCCAGAAAGGCAAACAGAGCGGCGATTTCGCTGGTTGCCGCATGGCGGCGCAGCGGAATCTTTGCGTCCACCGCCGCCTTCATCTCCGGGGTGTACTCGGCTTCCTGCATGGCCGTCCAGACGTACCCGGGACACACCGCGATAACGCGGATGGTCGGCGCCAGCTCCAGCGCCATCGTGCGGGTGAGCTCGATCACGCCGGCCTTCGCGGCGTTGTAGTCGGCGTACCGTGGGTAGCCGTTCATGCCAGAGGTCGAGCCCATGTTGATGATCACGCCGCCGGCGCCGGCCAGCATGCGTTTGGCGGATTGCTGAGCCACGTAGAAAACGCCATCGAGATCGACACTCATGACTTTGCGCCAATCCGCCGGCGTAATGTCCATGAAATCGTGGCGCAGGCTGATACCGGCGTTGTTGATCGCGACGTCCACCCCGCCCAGCAGTTCGTCGCGTTTCTGGAAGGCGCCAGCCACCGCCGCGGCGTCGGCCACGTCGGCATTGATGGCGCCGGCGAGGGTCGGATGTCTCTTGCGAAGGGATCGACCGCCAGCCTCGTCGCGGTCGATCACCGCGACGCGCGCCCCTTCCTCCAAGAACCGCTCCACCGTCGCCGCGCCGATTCCGCTCGCGCCGCCCGTGATCACCACTCGCTTGTTGGTCAGACCCTTCATCATGATTCTCGTGTCATTTGTTTGCCGCTCCTCGATCAGCCCGCGATGCCGCCGCCGTCCACCACCAATGCCGCACCGGTCATGAACGACGAATCGTCAGAGGCGAGAAAGAGCGCCGCTCGCGCCAGTTCCAATGGCGTGCCGACCCGGCCGAGCGGACGATTGGCGGCGCCCTTCATGTAGTTCGCGTAGGTCATTCCCCGAGCAAGGGCGTCGGTCGCCAGCATCGGGGTCTCGACATCGCCGGGGCAGAGACAGTTCACGCGAATACCCTGCCTCCCGTGATCGATCGCCATCGCTTTGGTCATCACGACTAGCCCGCCCTTGGCCGCGCAATAGGCGACGGCTTCGTCGCCGCCCTGAATGCCCCACCCCGACGCCTGGTTGATGATCACGCCGCGCCGCTGCGCGATCATGGTGGGCAAGGAGTACTTGGCCATCAGCCACGCTCCCTTGAGGCTCG
>CAZHCO010000240.1:0-7576 GCA_964530965.1 uncultured Aestuariivirga sp.
GCAGCCGACGAAAAATCCACCGGTTCCCCTTTCGGGTAACACCGGCGTCTCAGCCAGCTGCACATTGAATTCACACAGGAACGTCGGCAGTTGTTGGCAACGCCGCGTCCCTCAGTGGCCGGGTTATAGGTCGCCACACGAGGAAGTGTCAAGCGTTTGTTAGAAAATTTTTGCAAACGCGAAGAAGCGGCGAATTATAAGGATTTTGCCGCGCTGCCAGTGTGCAAAACCGCTCCGCTTTGAAGCTCAATGAAATTATTTTTGACTGCCCGGTCATTTATTCCCAGCCCGGCTCCATGTCCTCAAAAAAAGGAATTATTTTCTAGACTTGACGCCCAAATCTCGCCATCATTGAGCGGGATTGCTGTCATAGTTAACCAAGCCGTAATGGTCTGGTGGCAATGATTCTAGGGCACGAAATGTGGGACAGCTCGTGCCGGATACTCTGTGGGGGGAAATGGGATTTCCCTTCGGTGGCAAGGCGGGGTGTCTAAATATTGACAGATCGTGATTGATTGGGCCATTACCGTCGGATAAGGCGGCGTAGCCCAGCCAGTAGAACAGAAGTTAGTATCTAGTGCGAGGGGACATTTAGATTGCAGGGCCACGGTAAAACATCCGATTACCGGCAAACTGAACTCGTTCGCGTTCAGCGCCCAGCTATTTATCTTGACCAGCTTGAAGCTGATCTCGACGATCCCTTCGCCGACGAACCCGTCCATCATCGCTGGCTGCTCACCACCTGCATTGCTGGAATTATTGGCACCCTTGTTGTAGGTGGTGCCGCATTGGGCCTGTTTGGCGAAAACGCCGCCCCCGGCGATGCCTTCGCCTCCATCGACAGATCTACCGTAACCGGCACGAAATCAAAACTTGCCAGCATTGCCTCCCTCTCATCCCAGGATACCAAAGTCATCCCGGAACGCGACTTTGCTGGCGACAACAACTATCCCGAAATAACCGCTGATGATTTGCCCTATGGCGACGGCAAGACTGTCGTTCTGGACGCGGAAATTCAAGCATCCGAAACCGAATCCGGCAACATTACCATCATCAGCAAGACACCGCCTGCCGAGCCGATCGACGAAAGTTTCAAAATCGCCAAGGGCCGCAGTCTGGTCGATGAACTTACCAACCGCGGCGTGACCAAGGAAGCAGCCCAGGCGCTTGCCGCCGCCATCGAACCGGTTTTCCCGGCCCGCATGATCATGGCCGGCACCGAATTTGAGCTGACCCTCGACCGCCAGCAGGACTTCTACGGCCGTGACGCCACCTTCCCGGTTCAGCTCTCCTTCAAGCCGGGTCCAAATGAAAAGATCACGGTTGAAGCTGATGAAGACGGCCGCTTCATTGCAAAGGTTGACGGCAAGGAAGATGGGACAAAGTCTCAATACGCCCAGATCACCCAATTCAGAAGCAAGTCAAAAGTCGGCTCGAGTCTCTACGCAACGGCCAAAGACAATCAGGTTCCCGACTACATTGTTGCCGAGCTCACGCGCGTGTTTTCTTACGACGTTGACTTCCAGCGCCAGGTCAAGCCGAACGACACATTCGAAGTTTTCTATGGCAATCCGCTCACCGGGTCATCGACAAAGCGTAAAGTTCTGCACTACGCCCAGCTCACACTCGATGGCGTGAAAAAAACCTATTACCGCTATGTGAATGCCGATGGCCAGGTGGATTACCTGGATGAGAACGGCAAAAGCGCTTCCAAGGCACTTCTGAAAACCCCCGTATCCGGCTCAAAACTTACCTCCGGCTTTGGCATGCGCAAGCATCCCCTCCTCGGTTACACCAAAATGCACACCGGCGTGGATTTTGGCGTGCCCTATGGCTCGCCCATTCGCGCCGCCGGTGCCGGCTCCATCAAGCTTGCTGGCCGCCACGGTGCCTACGGCGTGATGGTCGAAATCAAACACAACAACAAGTTTGAAACGCTTTACGCCCACATGAGCAAATTGGCCGACGGCATTCGCGCCGGAAAGAAAGTCAATCAGGGGCAGATCATTGGCTATGTCGGCGCCACGGGCCGGGCAACCGGACCCCACCTGCATTACGAAGTCCGGGCAGAAGGCCGCCCGATGAATCCGCTGAAGGTAAAGGCCACCGGCGGCAAGCAATTGGCCGGCAAGGACTTGCAGAAATACAAGCTGTACAAGACCCGGGTGCTGGCCTTGATGCAGAATGCGCCGTCGGCCACCCAAGTAGCACAGGCAAGCCAATAAGTCTGCGAGGCGGGCGAGACCGATGTCAATCGCCCCATTGTTCACAGCCGACAAGTGCGCGCTGGTCGTCATCGATGTTCAGGATTACTTTTTGGCAAAACTTCCTCTCGATTGGAGAAAGCCGCTCGTCGAGCGCATAGCCTGGCTCATGCAGGTGGCCAGCATTCTTGAAATCCCGGTTATTGCCACGGCTGAGGATATTGCCCGCGATGGCCCGTTGGTACCTGACCTTGAAAAACAGCTCCGCGCTGGCGCAAACGTGCACGACAAGAAAGTATTCGGCCTCTGCGGCCAATCCGATATCCTCGAAACCGTTCGCAAGACTGGACGTAGCGAATGCGTTCTGGTTGGGCTGGAAACCGATGTATGCATTTGCCATTCGGCACTAGGGCTGCTTGACCAAGGGTTCCGTGTGGCCGTAATTGAAGACGCAACGGCTTCACCTCCGCCAAACCATGACGCTGGTCTTCGCCGCATGGCGGCAGGCGGCGTAATACTCACCAATACCAAGGGCATCTACTACGAATGGGTCCGCGATCTCGCGACCCATGCCCACGTAAAGTCCCGGATTAACCTTCCCATGCCGGCAGGCCTCACCTTGTAAACCTGGTCTCAACATCGCGTTTGACATCATTTCTTTATCGTTATATCCAATAAAATATAACGATAAATCAGAGGATCAGGGATGTTCAATATCAGTCGTTACTTTTGCGTTATCGTCATCGCCTTTTTGAGTATGGCTTTCTATGCCAACGCCGAGAACGTCAATGTCTTCGCCGCAGCGAGCTTGAAAACAGCCCTTGATGACGCAGCCAAGGTTTGGAAAACCCAATCGGGAAAAGACATTGTGGCGACCTACGGTTCAACCGCCACCCTCGCCAAGCAAATCGCTGAGGCCGCCCCTGCCGATATTTTCATCTCCGCCGATCTCGCCTGGATGGATGATGTCACAAAGAAGAATTTGATCATCCCGGAATCCCGGAAAAACCTTGTTGGCAACACGCTTGTGCTTGTCGCAGCGACGGGAACAGATCTAAAAGTTGCACTCGAAAAGAACTCAAATCTTGCCGCCTCTCTCGGTGATGAAAAACTGGCTGTCGGTGACGTTAAGTCCGTTCCGGTGGGAAAATACGCTAAGGCTGCGCTAGAAAATCTGGGTCTCTGGTCCAGTGTCGAATCAAATCTCGTCATGCAGGAAAATGTGCGCAGCGCCCTGGCCCTGGTAGCGCGCGGCGAAGCGAAGCTTGGCATTGTCTATGGCAGTGATGCGGTAGCGGAATCAAAGGTCCAGGTCGTCGCCAATTTTCCTGAAGCCAGCCACCAGCCAATTGTCTACCCTGCCGCCGTTATTGCTGCTTCAACCAACCCGGATGCGCAAGGATTTCTCGCCTTCCTGTTCTCCGAGGAAGCCCAATTGATCTTTAAGGCAAATGGCTTCACCTTGCTGGAATGAATCTTTCACCTGAAGAATGGACCACCATATTTCTCAGCCTGCGCGTTGCCCTGTTGGCAACGCTCATCTGTCTCCCCGTAGGTCTGGGTCTTGCCTGGCTGCTGGCGCGCAAGGACTTCTGGGGTAATTCCCTCCTTAACAGCCTAATCCACCTGCCACTCGTGCTGCCCCCCGTCGTGACAGGCTATTTGCTGCTGATAGCCTTTGGAAAAAAAGGCGTGATTGGCGCCTTCCTTGAAAGCACATTCGGCCTCGTATTTGCCTTTCGCTGGACGGGCGCTGCCCTTGCCGCGGCCCTCATGGCACTTCCCCTGATGGTGCGCGCCATCAGGCTTTCGATTGAAAGCATCGACCAGAGATTGGAAGGAGCAGCAGCAACCCTCGGTGCCAGTCCGCTGAGAGTGTTTATAACCGTAACCTTGCCTCTCGCGGCACCCGGCATGCTTGCGGGAATCATTCTCACCTATGTGAAGGCCCTCGGCGAGTTCGGCGCAACGATGACCTTTGTTTCAAATATCCCCGGCCAAACCCAAACGCTTTCACTCGCGATCTACAGCCTCCTTCAAACACCTGAAGGCGATGCGGCGGCCCTGCGTTTGATACTGCTGTCCATAGCCCTCGCCCTTGCGGCCCTCATAGCCTCAGAACTTCTCGCAAGGCGCCTTACAAGCCGCGTAACGGGCACACCATGATCGAAATCTCCGTCAAACGGTCCCGTCCAAACTTCACGCTCGATGTGAACATAAAACTTGGGCACGGGATTACTGCTCTTTTCGGTGCATCAGGGGCCGGAAAATCAAGCCTCCTGAATCTCATCGCCGGACTTGAACAACCCGACAGTGGCCGCATTCTCATTGGAAGTGAATCGCTCTTTAACAGCAAGGCAAAGATCAATCTTGCCGTTCACAAGCGCCGCATTGGTTATGTTTTCCAGGACGCGTTGCTCCTGCCCCATCTCTCGGTGCGGAGCAATCTGCGCTACGGAATCAAGCAAGGCGGCATGGAGTTTGCGTCCATCGTGGAATTCTTAGGCATTTCCGCCTTGCTGGATCGCCGCCCTTCAACCCTTTCAGGCGGTGAGCGCCAGCGTGTTTCCATTGGCAGGGCGTTGCTTTCCGCACCGCGTCTGGTCCTCATGGACGAACCCCTCGCCAGCCTGGATATGGACCGCAAGCGCGAGATTTTCCCCTATATCGAACAGTTGCAGAAGAAATTCGGCATTCCGGTTATCTTTGTCTCCCACGCCGTTGAAGAAGTGGCGCGTCTGGCACAGCACGTCATTGTCATGCGTGATGGCAAGGTCGTGGCCGAGGGCAGCGCCCAGGCAGTCATGAATCTGCCCGACAGCCACACCAGCCGGTTTGAAAAAACCTCAATCCTCACGGGCAAGCCAACGTCCTATGATTCCGCCTATGGCCTCACGACAATTTCCCATCCCGCCGGAAACATTTCGCTCACCGGCCAGCTCGCCCAGGGCAAAGCACCCGTCCGCATTGTCGTGCGCGCCACCGATGTCACCCTGGCGTTGGGTAAACCCAAGGATATTTCCGCCCGCACAATGCTGAAAGGCGTGATTTCCAAATGCGAAATCGATGGCAGTCCCATTGCCATCATTCATGTCAAACTGGAAGGCGGTGAGGAACTCTCCGCGGCACTCACACGCAAGGCGAGGGATCAATTAGGCCTTGATGAGGGTCAGGCCGTTTGGTGCCTGCTCAAATCCGTGTCCATCGACGAGCGCTGGATCGCTTCAACCTGAGTTTAAGCCGAGTTCCCGTTGGGTTTTCTTCGGCAGATTGAGTGCGGCGAGCCTATGGCTCGCGCGCAAATAGGCTTTCAAGGCCTTGTCATCCATGCTGGCAGCAGAGGTACGCTGAATCCACGACATGCCGCGCGAAGCGAGATAGGGTGCAGGGCGCAGGCCTTTCTGCTCTTTCAAAAGATCAAAACTCAACGGCGAACATTTGAAGGTGACAGCAAGCGCCTCGCCATCGTTCCAGCCCGCAATGGCAAACACCTTGCCGCCAACTTTCCAGACATGGGCCCCTCCCCATTGCACCACATGGGTGGCATGGGGCAACGAAGCGCAAAAGGAGTTGTAAGCCTCAAGTTTCACGGCGCACACGCCCGCGCTGCGCAACAAGCTTCGTCAACTTGGCCTGAATCAATTCCGTGGCCTCATGTTCAATGGCGCGAAAGGCCACGATTACGGCCTCGCCAAGGGGCGTGATCTTGGCCCCGCCGCCGCCTGCACCGCCAGTCGCCGTTTCAACCACCGGCTTTCCAAATATTCCATTGACTTCATCAATAAGCAGCCACGCCCGGCGGTAAGACATTTCCATTTGCCTTGCCGCTTCGGAAATGGAACCGGTCTCGGCAATGAGTTCCAGCAAGCGCACCTTGCCGGGGCCAAGACGAACCTCGGTTCCAAAATTAACCTTGATTGCCGCGCGTGGAAATTTCTTCATGGTCCCAAGCTAGCATATTAGTGCAACGTCACCACATTGCTGATCTTGGGCTTGTCACCCATCACCAGGCCATTGAAGGTGAATTTGCCAGCAGCAACGTCAACCTCCACGCTGTCACCATCCTTCACGCGGCCCGCAAGAATCTCTTCCGCAAGCGGATCCTGAATGGATTTCTGGATCACCCGCTTCAGGGGCCGCGCGCCATAGGCCGGATCATATCCTTTCTCAGCCAGCAACCCACGCGCCGCCTCTGTCAGAACCACCTCAATCTTACGGTCGGCCAGCAGCTTCTTGAGCCTCAACAGTTGGATATCAACAATGGCTCCCATATGAGCCCGCTTCAGGCGATGGAACAAGATGATCTCATCCAGCCGGTTGAGGAACTCCGGCCGGAAAGTGCCGCGCACCACGCCCATCACCTGCTCGCGCACCTCATCAACATCCTGCGCTTCACCCAAGGCTACGAGATATTCAGAACCAAGATTAGAGGTCATGATGATCAGCGTGTTTTTAAAGTCCACCGTGCGCCCCTGACCATCGGTCAGGCGGCCATCATCGAGCACCTGCAAGAGAACGTTGAAGACATCCGGATGGGCTTTCTCAACTTCGTCGAAGAGGACAACCTGATAGGGCCTGCGCCGCACTGCCTCGGTCAAGGCGCCACCTTCATCATAGCCCACATAACCCGGAGGCGCGCCAATGAGACGCGACACCGAATGCTTCTCCATGTATTCCGACATGTCGATGCGCACCAGGGCGTGTTCATCATCAAAAAGATAATTCGCCAGCGCCTTCGTCAGCTCGGTCTTGCCGACGCCCGTAGGGCCCAGGAACATAAAAGAGCCAATGGGCCTGTTGGGGTCTTGCAAGCCTGCCCTTGCGCGGCGCACGGCCGTTGAAACGGCATCCACCGCCTCAGCCTGGCCCACAACCCGTTTTCCCAGTTCCACTTCCATCTGAAGCAGCTTTTCACGCTCGCCTTCCAGCATCCTGTCAACCGGTATGCCGGTCCAGCGCGAAACCACCTGCGCCACATGGGCTTCGGTCACGGCCTCCTCAAGCATGTCGGAATCGCCTGCTTCCTCGGCCACCTTCAATTTCTTTTCCAGGTCGGGAATGGTTGAATAGGCAAGCTCGCCAGCCTTGGCAAAATCACCGCGCTGCTGGGCCTGCTCAAGATGCAGCCGCGCCTTCTCCAGCTCTTCCTTGAGCTTGGAGGCCGCCGCCAGCTTCTCTTTCTCCGCCTGCCAGTTGCGCGTGATGATGGCGGATTTTTCTTCCTGCTCCGCCAGTTCCTTTTCAAGTTTCTGCAAACGATCCTTCGAAGCCGCATCAGACTCCTTCTTCAGGGCCTCGCGCTCGATCTGCAATTGCATGATGCGGCGGTCAATTTCATCAAGCTCCTCCGGCTTGGAATCAACCTGCATGCG
>CAZHCO010000241.1:0-1043 GCA_964530965.1 uncultured Aestuariivirga sp.
AGTCCCGCCAGCTCCAGATCATCGCCCTCGTGATCGCCTTCGCCGCGGTCGGCGCCGGTCTGATCGAGCAGCAGCTCAACATGGCGGCGGAGGCGTTCAAGGGGCGCACCGCCACCGACAACATGACCGAGTTCCTGGCCCAGGTGACGCTCTACCTGTCGGCGATCGGCTTCTTCATCCAGGTGGCCCTCACGAGCCGGATCCACCGCTACCTGGGCGTGGGCTTCGCGCTGCTGGTGCTGCCGGTCAGCACGGCCGCGACCGGCCTCGTCATGCTCCTGAACGCGGCCCTGTGGGCCCCCGCGCTGGCCCGCATCCTCGACACCTCGCTGCGCTACACGCTCGACAAGACCACGCGCGAGGTGCTGTTCCTCCCGCTACCGACCGCGCTCAAGTACCGGGCCAAGCCCTTCGTGGACGTCACGGTCGATCGCTTCGCCAAGGGCCTCTCGGCGCTGCTGGCGCTGGTCCTGATCAAGCCCTGGGGACTGGGGTTCAGCTGGCAGCAGATCAGCTACGCGAGCCTCGCGGTCGTGGTGCTGTGGGTGGTGACCGCCGTGCGCGCGCGGCGCGAGTACCTCGTCACCTTCCGCCGCAGCATCGAGCGGCGCGAGGTGGAGGCACAGGCGGCACGGCCCGACCTCGCCGATCCGGCGACGGTGGAGGCGCTCGTCGAGGAGCTGGCTCACCCCGACGAGGAGCGCGTGCTCTACGCCATCGATCTGCTCGAGGCCTTGAACCGCCGCCGGCTGGTGACGCCGCTGCTCCTGCACCACGAGTCGGAGAAGGTGCGGGTGCGAGCGCTCCAGGCGCTGGAGGAAGCCCGACCCGAGCTGCGGGAGCGCTGGGCGGGAACGGTCGAGCGCCTGCTGAAGGATGCGAGCGCCGAGGTGCGGGCCGCGGCGGTGCACGCGCTCGCCGCGATCCGGGGGGAGCACGCGGCCGAGCTGATGCGGCGCTACCTGGACGACCCGGACCCGCGCGTGGTCACCACGGCCGCGGCGACCCTCGCCGGCAGCACGCGCAACGAGGACGTCGCGGCG
>CAZHCO010000242.1:0-25968 GCA_964530965.1 uncultured Aestuariivirga sp.
GCCCTTCACGGAAAGCTCTGGCAGTGCTTCAAGCGCCGCCGCAGCATTTCCATAACGCGCAATCAATTGACGAAATGTGGCTGGCCCGACATTTTCACTCTGGCTGAGCCGGATCCAATCGCGTCGCTGCATCCGGTCCAGCAGTTGCATTGATCAGACTCTCTTCCCGAGATCAATCTTGGGTTCCTCGCCCTTTAACAGTCTTCCGATATTGGTGCGGTGCATGGTCCAAATGGCTATCGCAATGATAATTGCTGTAAGTACAAGTTCCTTGTCGCACCCAAGGAGATAAGCCCATAGCGGCGAAAGTGCTGACGTTACAAGTCCAGCCAGCGATGAAATTCGAAATGTGAAAGCGAGAAAAAGCCAAATACCGATAAAAATTAGCCCTAGGGGCCAGTACAGGCCGAACAACACGCCAAGACTTGTGGCAACACCTTTGCCCCCTTTGAATTTCAACCAGACCGGAAAAATGTGTCCAGTCATTGCCGCAAGTCCTGCAATCATGCCCGCCTGTGGCTCACCAAAATAGTTCAGGACCAAAACGGGGGCCGCACCTTTCAACCCATCAAGCAGAAGTGTGAGCGCGGCAATTCTCTTGTTGCCTGTGCGCAGGACATTTGTGGCCCCGATATTGCCGGACCCGATATTTCGCACATCACCAAGCCCCGCGGCCTTGGTGAGAATAAGACCGAAAGGTATGCTCCCACAGAGATAGCCGATGAGGACAGATATGAATTCAATCATGATTCAGCGAGCGTATGCGTAAACCGTCCGCCCTGCAACGACCGTTTCAATCACGCGGCCTTCCAATGTGCGGTCTTCTTGCGGTGAGTTCTTGGAACGCGAACGAAGTTGTGTTTCCTCAACGGTCCAATTCATATTGAGGTCCACCAAGGCAAAATCTGAGGGTGCACCTGGCGCAAGTCGGCCCGTTTCCAGTCCCAAAATTTCAGCGGGTTTTGACGACATAGCTTCAACGAGACGGCCCAATGGCATGTTTTCATTATGATAAAGTCCAAGTGCTGCCGAGAGCATGGTTTCCAGTCCAATGGCCCCAAAAGCCGCCTCCGCAAAGGGCAAACGTTTGGTATCGGCACTTTGGGGATCGTGGGAGGAGACCACCACATCAATGCTCCTATCCGCAACACCTGCAACCAGCGCACGGCGATCATCCTCGGTTCGTAGAGGCGGAGACAGTTTGAAGAACGTGCGGTAGGCCCCGATGTCGTTTTCATTAAGCGTCAGATGGTGAATAGAAACTCCACAGGTAATCGGCAAACCTTTTGCTTTTGCCGCGCGAATTACATCTAACGACGCCGCACAGGAAATCTGAGATGCGTGGTAGCGGGCGCCAGTCATTTCAACGAGGCGTATATCGCGCTCCAGCATAATGACTTCAGACATCGAAGGGTTGCCCGCAAGGCCAAGGCGCGAAGCAGTTTCCGAAGAATTCATCACACCTTTGGAAAGGCTGGATTCCTCCACATGCTGCACCACCAGCATGTCAAAGTCTTTGGCATAGGTAAGAGCTCGGCGAAAAAGATTAGAGTTTGCGACGGCATGGGTGCCATCCGTCACGGCAACAGCTCCCGCTTCCTTCAACCCGCCAATCTCGCTCATCAATTCGCCAGCGAGGCCTTTTGTGATCGCGGCCATCGGAGCAACTCTCACCAAGGCTGTGTCCCGCGCCCGGCGCAAAATGAAATCAACAATCGCCGCGTCATCAATCACCGGCTGGGTATTTGGCATGACAATCATTGTCGTCACACCACCGGCAGCAGCCGCCTCGGATGCAGTAGCCAGTGTTTCACGATATTCCGTACCGGGCTCGCCCGTGAAAACCCGCATGTCGATGAGACCGGGAATAAGGGTAGCGCCCGCACAGTCAAAACTCGCAGTGCCAGCGCCAATCGATTCCTTGGTCACCTTGGGTCCGATGGCCAATATCCAGCCATCTTCAACCAGAATTCCGCCCCTGCCATTCAAGCCTTGAGCTGGGGCAACGATGTTGGCATTGAAATAGGCCTTGCGCTGGGCCGATTGTTTAGCTGCGGGAGACATCATGCTTGCGCTCCCTGCCAATTGCGCGACAACGCATCCAGCACCGCCATGCGCACCGCCACGCCCATTTCTACCTGCTCACGGATGACTGACTGAGCCCCATCCGCCACATTCGAGTCGATCTCAATGCCACGGTTCATCGGGCCGGGATGCATTACGAGCGCATCGGGCTTGGCATAGCGTAGCTTCTCCTCGTTCAAACCGTAGAAGCGGTAATACTCTCTTTGCGAAGGCACAAAGGCCCCGCTCATGCGCTCCAACTGCAGGCGCAACATCATCACTACATCCGCCCCCTCAAGCCCGTCCCGCATGCTGCGATGAACCTCCACGCCAAAATTGGCGATGCCCGTGGGCAGAAGCGTAGAGGGGGCCACAACGCGAACCCGCGCGCCCAGCTTGTTCAGCATGTGAATGTTGGAACGCGCCACGCGGCTGTGCAGGACATCGCCACAGATGGCAACCATCAACCCTTCAATGGAACCTTTCCGTCGTCGGATCGTGAGAGCATCAAGCAGCGCCTGCGTCGGGTGCTCATGCTGGCCATCGCCCGCATTGATTACCGAGCATGAAACCTTCTGCGCGAGCAACTCAACCGCGCCCGACGACTGATGCCGCACCACCAGAAAATTAGGGTGCATGGCATTGATTGTCATGGCCGTATCGAGAACCGTTTCGCCCTTTGAAATTGCGGAAGACGACATGGCCATGTTCATGACATCAGCCCCCAAGCGCTTGCCCGCAATTTCAAAAGAGCTTTGCGTGCGTGTGGAAGCCTCAAAAAAAAGGTTAACCTGGGTTTGTCCTTGCAGAACCTTGGTCCACCTTTGCGGCGCATAACCATCGCTCACATAGGTTTGCGCAAGATCGAGGAGGGTTTTGATTTCAAGGGGGGAAATATCATCAACCGCCAACAGGTGCTGGCCTTTGAGAAGCTTGGGTCGTTCGGATGGCGATGTCATTAAAAGTGGCTGTGTAGGGGCGAATCTCCCGGCCCGCAAGAGAAGATCGAAGGGCCTGTGGAAAATTAACCCAAGAGGCTTAACACCAGCGGAATTGTGAAAGCCGCGCAGATGACCTGCAGGGTCAAAATACTGGCAATCATGGGCGCATCGCCGCCCATTTGCTTGGCAAGCAAATACGCCCCGGAACCAGTAGGTACCGCCCCGCAAAGAATGGCAACGGCCGCCGCTTCCCCCGAAACTCCCAGAACCCATAGCCATAAAGCCATGAAAACCGGCATCACCAACAGTTTAAGGAAGGTAGCGATGACCACAGGGCCCCTGGTCGAAAGCGCCTCATCAATGCGGAGGCCTGCGCCAACAGTCAGAAGCGCCAGGCCGAATGCACCTCTACCAATCGTATCCAAGACCTGAACCCCCATGGCGGGCGTGGGCAAATGCAAAACCTTCCACAGCACCCCGCCAAGGGACGACAAAACGAAAGGATTTTTGAGAATCGAAAGTGCCACCGCCTTGGCATCCAGTCTGGTGCCAGAACCATGCACGGAAATCACCCCCACATTCACAATGTTGAGAAGCGGAGTCATGGCAGCCGCGCTCAAACCGCCAAGGGCCAGCGCCGATTGCCCGAAATAAATTGGAATGATGGCGAGAGCAATAAAAGTGTGCCAGCGCGTGGCACCTTGGAACAGGCTAGAAAATTGAGGGCCGTTCAAATTCAAAAGCGAAATAAACGGTCGTTGCAGAATAAGCAGCAAGACGAACATGGTTGAAATACCAAGCATCATGGCAAGGGCCATAGACCATACCGGCACATTGGAAAAATCCGCCGCCGCAATTTCCTTAAAGATAATGGCGGGAAACAGCACGTAATAGCAAACATGGTCAACCGCACTCCAATGGTCTTCGGCAATCAGTCCGCTGCGTCGCAAGCCATAGCCCACGAGAATGACGATGAAAACCGGCAGGAGGGCGATGAAGGATTGGGTCATTGCAGATAGGCCGCCAGCATAATGATGAGAGGAATGGTAAAAAACGACACGGCTGTTTGCACCGTCACCGTTGTTGCCACCAGCGGCGCATCGCCACCCATTTGTCGGGCCAGCACATAGGCGCTCATGGCGGTGGGAACCGAGGCACAGATCATGCAAGCCATGAACGCTGTCCCGCCGACCCCAGTGACGAAGCTCCAGAAGATGACCAGAATTGGAGTTCCCAGCAGTTTTAGACCCGTGCCAAGCCACACTGCAGACGAGGGACGTGTCGCATCGCTGACATTGAGGCCAGCCCCCACCATCAGAAGTCCGGACCCGATAGCGGCCGCACCCAGGCTGGAAAGGCTTGTCATGACAGGGGCGTAAATTGGTATTCCGGCAAAATTGATAAGCAGCCCTAGGGCCGTGGCCCAAATGAACGGATTGCGAAACACCACATAGGCAATTTCCGACAGCGTCAGCTTCCGCGTGCCCGCGTTTTGTGCCACCACATAAACCGCCATGATGTTGGCAATCGGAACCAGCGAACCGATGATCACCGCAACGAGGGCCACGCCCTCATCGCCATAAAGTTTGGCAAGCACGGGCAGGGCGATGAACCCGTTCCAGCGCGTGGCCGATTGAAATACGGACGAGTAGGAAGGCCCCGAAAGCTCAAAGACGTGCATGATGAATTTGCGTGCCACGAGCAGCGCAATGGCCATGGTCATGAAACTGGCGATCATGGTGATTGCAATGCCCGTGAGGGGCAAATTGGAAATGTCAGAGCGGATCACAGTTTCCATGAGCAGGGCCGGGAAGAAAACCCAATAACCCAGCAACTCCAGCCCGCGCCACATGTCTTCTGGCACGATGCCGCGCCAGCGCAGCCCAAGGCCTAATGCAATGAGCAAAAAGATTGGCAACAAGGTTTCAAACGAAGCGCTCATGCCAGCTTCAAGGCGTCTAGCGCCGCTTGCAGAATCCAGGCCGCCGCCAATTTGTCGACTACTTTGTCGCGCTTTGCCCGCGATGTGTCGGCGTCAATAAGCATACGTTCAATCGCAGCGGTCGAAAGCCGTTCATCCCAAAACACAATCGAAAGAGGCGTAAGCTTCGCCAGGTTGCGCGCAAAGGCCCGCGTTGCCTGCGCCCGGGGACCCTCGGTTCCATCCATATTGATCGGCAACCCTAGAACCAGCAAGCCCACATTTTCTTGAGCGGCAATCTTGAGAAGTTCCACTGCATCTGGCGTAAACTTGGTTCGGGTGATGGTGGTAATGGGAGTCGCAATTTGCCGGGTGAGATCACTTGTCGCAACGCCAATGGTCTTCGTGCCCAAATCCAGCCCCATCAGACGCGAAGTCTGGGGCAGTTTTTCCAAAGCGGACTGGAGGGCTAGCAGGTGGGTGGACATGGCCCTTAACTAGACGATTTGGCAAACAGGTAAAGCAGCGTTATTGCATAGCCTCACACCGATTGTAGGAAAGCCGGAAATGATAAAGAAAGTTGAGCGGCCCGTTGGTCCAGTCGTTGACCCGCTGCCCGTGGGCAATGTGCCGGACATGCGCCCCCTGCACGGGCGCTGGATCTGGCTTGACCACGTCTCTGCCGCGAAGCACGCCGCCGATCTCTATGCCAGCTTTGATGGCAAAGACCCCGAAGGCCATATCTGGACCTATCTGGGCTACGGCCCCTTCGCCGCACTTGAGGAGTTCACCGAATGGGTAAAGGGCCGCGAGGCCGCCCGCGACCCCTGGTTCTACGCCTTCGTCCGCAGGGACACAGGCAAGGCTGTGGGCATGGGTTCCTTCATGCGGAATGATGCCGCCAATGGCGTCATAGAAATTGGCCATATCTGGATGTCGCCGGGCCTGCAGCAAACCCGCGAGGCCACCGAAACCATTTACCTCATGATGCGCCACTGTTTCGATGATCTTGGCGTGCGCCGTCTGGAATGGAAATGCGACTCGCTGAATGCCCCGTCGCGAAAGGCGGCGGACCGCTTTGGCTTCACCTACGAAGGCATTTTCCGCCAGCATTATATCATCAAGGGCCGCAACCGCGATACAGCCTGGTACGCGATGCTGGACACGGAATGGCCCAAGGCAAGGGCAGCATTCGAGGCCTGGCTCAAGGAAGACAATTTCGATGCCATCGGCCAGCAGAAAGCCAAGTTGCGGGTTCGCCCTTAGGCTGCTAATCAGCCCGCAGATTCTAACAGGACCCACTATTCATGTCAGTTGATCAGGCCACCGTACGGCGGGTTGCAAAACTTGCGCGCATCAAGGTGAAGGAAGAAAACGTTGAGCGCCTCGCCGGCGAGTTGAACTCCATTCTCCACTGGATTGAGCAATTGAATGAGGTGGATGTGGAAGGTGTCGAGCAAATGACCTCCGTTGTCACCGTTAAAATGAAAAAGCGCGCGGACGTCGTCACCGACGGCAACTATCCTCATGACGTTGTGGAAAATGCCCCTGCTGCCGAAGATGATTATTTCCTCGTGCCGAAGGTGATTGAATGAATTCTCTAACTTCACTCACCATTGCATCGGCCCGCGAAGGCCTGCGCAAAAAGGAATTCTCGGCCCTCGAACTGACCGAAGCCTATATCGCGGCCATTGAACAGGCCCGCATTCTCAACGCCTATATCGTTGAGACTCCGGATAAGGCCCGCGAGATGGCCAAGGCCTCAGATGCTAAATTGGCCAAGGGCGAAGGCGGCGCGCTGGAAGGAATTCCGCTAGGTATCAAAGATCTCTACGCTACGAAAGGCGTTCATACCCAGGCCTGCAGCCACGTCCTGGATGGCTTCAAACCCACCTACGAATCCACCGTCACCTCTAATCTCTGGCGTGATGGCGCGGTGATGCTGGGCAAGCTCAACATGGATGAGTTCGCCATGGGCTCCTCCAACGAAACAAGTTACTACGGCAATGTCATCAATCCCTGGCGGCGCAAAAATTCCAATGCCTCGCTGGTGCCCGGCGGCTCCTCGGGTGGCTCAGCCTCAGCAGTTGCAGCCCATATCTGTGCCGCTGCAACGGCCACCGATACCGGCGGTTCAATTCGCCAGCCCGCCGCATTCACCGGAACAGTGGGGATAAAACCCACCTATGGCCGCTGCTCGCGCTGGGGCGTAGTGGCCTTCGCCTCAAGCCTAGATCAGGCAGGCCCCATCGCGCGCGATGTGCGTGATGCCGCCATCATGCTGAAATCCATGGCAAGCGTTGACCCCAAGGATACGACCTCGGTTGATCTTCCCGTGCCTGATTATGAAAAGGCAATTGGCAAATCTATCAAGGGCCTGCGCGTCGGCATTCCAAAGGAATACCGCGCCGATGGCATGTCTTCCGAAATTGAAGTCCTGTGGAACAACGGAGCCCAGTGGCTAAAGGAGCAGGGCGCCGAGATCGTCGAAATCTCACTGCCCCACACAAAATATGCACTGCCAGCTTATTATATCGTGGCCCCGGCTGAAGCCTCGTCAAACCTCGCACGTTATGATGGCGTGCGCTATGGCCTCAGGGTTCCCGGCGATGACATCGTGGACATGTATGAGAATTCGCGCGCCGCTGGCTTCGGCCCGGAAGTGCAACGCCGCATTATGATCGGCACATATGTTCTCTCTGCAGGTTACTACGATGCCTATTACGTCCGCGCCCAGAAAATCCGTACACTGATCAAACGCGACTTCGAACAGGCCTGGGCCAAGGTGGATGTGGTCCTCACACCCGCAACCCCGAGCCCCGCATTCGCGCCCGGAGAAATCAGCGACCCCGTCCAGATGTACTTGAATGACATCTTCACCGTGACCGTGAACATGGCGGGTCTTCCTGGCATTGCAGTTCCCGCCGGTGTTTCAAATGACGGCTTGCCTCTTGGCCTCCAGCTAATTGGCAGAGCCTTTGATGAAGAGACTTTGTTCAAGACAGCAACTGCCATTGAGCAGGTGGCAGGCGGCTATCAGGCCCCGAAGTGGTGGTGAGGCGATTTCCGGATTTTTGCCAGCAAACCGCGCAATTCCTGTAGCATTTCCTGCAATCCTGGGTTATTTTCAATTCGTTTTCTCAACCGAGAACCAGCGGGCGGAGGCACAATGTCCAACTTAAAGATTGGCAATTTCAACGTCGAATGGATGGTTCATTTTTTCAAACCCAAGATGGCAGAATTCTGGATTGGCGAGTCCAAATCGACCGGACTGGGATCCAAACCCAAGAACGTCCAGGCTGTTGCGGCCCGTTTGGCCGGGGTCATCAAGGAAATTGATGCCGATATCTTTGGCATTGAAGAGGGGCCACCGCTCAAGGAGCAGATGGCACTCTTCGTGCATGATTTTCTTGACGACGCCTATGATGTGTTCTCGATGCCAGACGGCCCGCAATCATGTCATGCGCTTGTGCGAAAAAATCTGCCCTTCACCATTAGGCAGTTGCCGGAAACGCATCGCATCTACGAGCATCTGGCAAAAAAGCTTGAATATTACACCTGGGGCGAGTTGAAGAAGGCACGCTTTGAAAAATTCACGCGCAAGCCCGTCGTCTTGCAGATGGAGAAGGGTGAACAGATTGTTGAACTCATGGTGTTCCACACCAAGTCTGCAATCTCGAAGCTCAAGCACAAGGACCAGTACACGGCGCGTGACAAGGAGGCGATGATTGATGCGCTGCGCTCGCGCCAGAAACTTTCAGCCGAGATGGCCGCCGTGCGGCGTTACCTGTCGCATGCCATCCTGTCTGAGCGAGCGGTGGGTTGCATTGTGGTCGGCGACTTGAATGACGGTCCGCATCGCGATGTGTTTGAGGAAGTTTTTCTGATCCACAGCATCGTCGACGAGTTGCGGGGCGGCTTCAACCGCGAAAGCGCCTTGATGCACCACACTATGCCGAAGGACATTCTGGACGGCAAGGATGGTTTCACTGTTGAGTTTCCCGACCCCACCCAGGACAATAAGATCGTTAAGGTCATGCTCGACCATATTCTAGGTCAGCGACGCTATTCTGAAACCCGAAAGCCCCATCCGCATGATTGCGGAAAGCGGCAAAATTGAACACGACGCCTTCGAGAAATTCCTCGCCAACAAAGGGCGCAAACGCGATGACCGGCCAAGCGACCATCGGCCGGTGACAGCACAGTTCAAGGTTTCCTGATTTCGCCGTTAACTATTTGTTAATTATGTTTCCCCGGCCAGCCGATTTTCATTTAATTGAATCCCAGGCAACAAAATGTGGTTCTGGGGCAGTATGGGATTTCGGTCAGTAGCGATTTCGAGTGTGGTTGCGTTTTTGTGCATCGTAACCAATGCTTCGGCCTTTGAAGGCGCTGCAAAACATGCCGCACCCGAATATGGCAAGACACTGCCGCCCGTTGGTTATGTGAAATTCTGCGCAAAGAATCCTGAAGATTGTAAGACGCGCGGCGACGCGCAGCAGCTTGTTTCCATGTCGACTGAGCGCTGGGATCAACTCAACCAAACCAACACTTATGTGAATAACAGGATTGCCCCCATAAGCGACCAGGACCTCTATGGCAAAGCCGAACATTGGACTTATCCAACCGATGCTGGCGACTGCGAAGACTACGTGCTGCTCAAGAAACGCTATCTTGAAAAACTGGGATTTTCAGCAGAGGCCTTGCTTATTACCGTTGTCCTGGATGAGAAGGGTGAAGGCCATGCTGTACTCACAATCACCACTGATGCGGGCGACTATACCTTGGACAACCGTGTTGACGATGTTTTGCGCTGGGACAGTTCCCCGTACAAATTCCTGAAACGCCAATCCCACACCAATCCCCTGCAATGGGTTGCCCTGATAAAGCAGCCAACCTCCAACAGCGGCTTTGTTGCCACCGGCGATTGATGGAGTGGACTTTAAACCTACAATAGGCTTTTAAACTCACAGCGAGCCCGTACCAGCGGGTTTCGGGCCGGTCGGGTAGCCACAGCCTCCAGAGGCGAAATCCTGCACACGGCCATCCTGGACACCTTAGAATTAAATTCAACCTTTAGTAGTGGCTTCTTGGTAGAAACGCCAAGTGAGCGAACATCTGAGGCCTGTCAACAAAACTCAAAGAATTTTTCCGGCTTAGCTTTTGAACGGCAGGGCGATGACCTTCACATACTGGTCATGGCGGGGCATGGTGTCATAGTTGGCCACGCCCAGATTCTTTGGTGCGATACCGGGCCTATAAACGAAAGTGCCAAACAGAATGTCGAAGATAGTCAGTGTCGCACCATAATTCTTGGCTTCGCTGATGTCGGCGCTGTGATGGTAGCGGTGAACTTCGGTACCCACGAAAATATAGCTCGCCCAACCCATGCGCACGTCCATGTTGAAGTGGCTGATGAGGCCATGCAGGCTGTTGATCATGAGGAAGAGTGTTACAACGCGCTGGTCATAACCCGCCCACCAGATGGGGATGGTCATGGCAAACCCCTGAACAAACACAGCATTGATCGGGTGGAACACGGCATGCATGACGATATAGACCTTGTCGGGAAGGTGATGCGCCGCATGCACGTTCCAGAGAAATCGCCCAAATCGGCCCGGTGCTTCGTGCATGGCGCGGTGAATAGCATAGTTCAACGCTTCAAACACAAGCGCGCAGGAAGCAAGCTGAAGCCACAACGGCCAATCTGATGCCGGCCCATGATACTGGCCCGATATGCTGATGGTAAAATAGGCCAGCCCAGCATTCAGCAAGGCGAGAAACGCCACATTGGTGCTGATGAACTTGATATCCGCCTTGAACGAGGCCCAGGTCATGGACCAGCGTTCCTCATAGGGCAGAATGCGTTCTGCAATTGCGTAAAAGACCACCAGAAACAGCGTCAACGTGCCCCAAGCCTGCTGGTACTCTAGCCTGCCGGACAGGGCCAGATTGAATGCGATCAGGAGAAAGCCCCAGGATAGGGGATAAATTGACCAGGAAACAATTGTGCAAATGGCAGATTTTGATTGCGGCATGACAATGTCCTTGAAGCTAATGGACACAGTGTCTATTATTTAATGATCGCCGATGCTCGGACATATTCGCGATTTGTGCCCATTGAGGAAATGTGATTGAAAAACGGGAGTAAGGATCAACGTGCGCGCCGGACGCGAGGGATGCTCGGCAATGCGCTGATCGAACTTATTCTTAAGCAGGGTTGGGAGGCCATTGGGGTGCGTGAATTGTGCGCCCGCGCAGGCATAGCGCGCTCAACCTTCTATCTGCATTTCAGCAACAAGGAAGAACTGCTGGAGGATGGGTTCAATGGCCTGCGTGGTACAATCCGCCAGGCAGCCTCAAAACACGCTCTGCGCCAAACGGGGAAATTCGGGTTTGTCGAAGGCATTGCCGATCACATTTTCGAAAATCGGAAACTGTTTCTGGCCCTCATGGGCGGCAACGGCGGAGGCGTGGTGCGTGAAAGATTCCGCAAACTGCTTTCCGCACTGCTTCTTGAAGAACTGAAGGCATCGGGCGCGCGAGATGAGGCAATCGCTCATTTTCTATCTGGCGGCTTCATTTCACTTGCAGTCTTCACGATGACCCGGAAAAAGGAAAGCGCTCGCGATTTCTCGGAGCGCTTCCATGCTTTTGCAGGCAAAGTTGTGGGCGTTACTTAGCGCCCGGTTGCGGAACTAGCCGCAGATAAGGCTTCAAAGTCTTCCAGCCGCCAGGAAATTTCTCTTTGGCAGCGTCATCTGAAACTGAAGCCAGAATGATCACGTCCTCACCCTGTTTCCAGTCGGCCGGCGTTGCCACGGATTTGGTTGCGGTCAACTGCAATGAATCAATCACGCGGAGGATCTCGTTGAAATTGCGTCCCGTGCTCATGGGGTAGGTCAGGATCATCTTGATCTTCTTGTCCGGTCCGATGATCAGCACATTGCGCACCGTTTGATTGTCAGCCGCCGTACGGCCTTTGGCATCGCCAGATGCATTGGGATGGATCATGCCATAAAGCTTGGCCACCGTGAGGTTGCTGTCGCCAATCATGGGATAGTTCACTTGCGCGCCGGTCACGTCCTTGATGTCGTTCTTCCAGCGCTGATGGTCATCGACTGAATCCACCGAGATGCCAATCATCTTCACGCCGCGCTTGTCAAACTCGTGCTTCAGCTTCGCCATGGAGCCGAGCTCCGTGGTGCAAACGGGAGTGAAGTCCTTGGGGTGGGACACAAGCACCGCCCAGGAGCCTTCGATATATTCGTGGAACTTGAGCTTGCCTTCCGTGGTATCAGCTTCAAAGTCAGGAGCGATATCGCCAAGTTGCAGGGTCATAGTAGCCTCTCCTTGTTATTGTCCGTTCTATATAGGCTATTTCGCGTTCGTAATAAAGAACAAATTTTTTGAGATCCGCTTCAAACCAGCTTTGTAGGAATCGCAACACTTGCTCTAAATGGGCGACAAAATCGGAGGCCTCGCCATGCGCTATATCCTCGCTTTCCCGGCAATTGCCCTAGTCATCATCGCATTCAACATCCTGGGCCTGGCGGGACAGTGGATGGATTCGGAGTCTCTGGTTTGGGATGGCATGCTGCCGTCAGGCACCGAATTCTATTTGAAAGTCGGCGACTTCTTTGTCTTGGCTGGCCTTGTGGCCCTGTTCCTTGAAATCATCAAGTCGGCAAGATTGGGTGCCGGCACCATTATCGATCACATGCTTTCCACCGCCGCATTCATCGTAGCACTCATCGAATTCCTGCTCGTGCCCTACTGCGCAACGGCATCCTTCTTCTTCCTCATGGTCATGTCATTGATTGATGTCGTGGCCGGCTATTCCGTCTCAATTCTCGCGGCAAGACGTGATTTTTCAGTGGGCCGCAACGACGGTGGCGGATTGTAGCGCATGGCCTTTGACTCAAGCCTGGCGCGGGCGATTGGCTTGACGCGCGAGGAAACTGAAGTTTTCCGCAAGTTGAGCACACCTGAGAAGATTCAGGATTTTCTCACCAGCATTCCGATCAATTTTGAACCCCAGGGCGACACCTGCTATTCGGGGCGCCTTGCGCTGCAAATGAACCGTTGCCATTGCATCGAGGCCGCCTTCATCGCGGCCGGAGCGCTGCTCCTCCACGGCGAGAAGGCGCTGCTCCTGGATTTTCAGGCCCATGGCGACGATGACCATGTGCTGGCGCTCTTCAAGAATGGCAAACACTGGGGCGCCATTTCCAAAAGCAATTCCATCTGGCTGCGCTGGCGCGATCCCGTTTATGCCAGCCCACGCGAACTCGCCATGAGTTACTTCCATGAGTATGTGAATGAAACGCACAAGACCCTGCGCCGCATATCCAAGCCTTTCGATATCGGAAAATATGATCCCGACTATTGGCTGACGTCACAGGAGAATTGCTGGTCCATGGCCCAGGAGATCGATGCCAGCCCCCATGTAGATTTGATATCTGAAGCCCAGGCCCGCAGGCTTAAGCTGCGCGACAGGTTCGAAATACATGCCAACACAATCAAGGAGTTTGCACGTTAGCAGTTGACCTCACTCCCTGAATCCTATATCAGAGTAAATTACTCAGGAATAGGAATACTGCGTGGATCGCCAGACTTATCTCGACCGGAAAGGCGAACGCCTCGTCGTCCAGGGCTTTCGCCATTGGCTGTCCGGTTATGAGTTTGGCGATGTGGCGTGCTGGGAACAGGCTTGGTCATTGTTCACCGACGAATTGGGAGCAGTGAACGCCGGGGCCTTGGTTTCACACCTGCATTACTGGGTCAAAGCGATCCGGGAGAGGGCCGCAGAACCTGTCCGCTGCCTCACCTGCCAATGCCGTTTTCTCTGCCGCGAAGAATGTCTCTGCGTAGGCATGATTGCAGCCCTTCAGCATGGCGATGAGGCAAACGCCGCATTATGTGCAGGCGCCCTTGTCGGTGGCCGTGCCGATGAGGTTATCGCCGCCGCAAGGCAATTTGCATCACTCCTGAGTGCGAACGGTGCAAGGCTTCTGGAAGTCCCACCCCATGTGATCGTCAGCATCGTGTTGGGTGAACGAAATGAATCGGCTGTATTGAACTAACGCTAGTCATACCCTAAGTGTTCGGCCTATTTTGCTACCGCGATGAATCGATAGGAAGCCCGGGGTCAAATGAAGTCTGGAAAAACAAGAACCCTTGTAACTGTCGCCCTAATTCTTCCTTGTGCAATTCCTCCGATACTGGTCGAACACGCGACTATGGCAAGCCGCGTTTCCTGGTTGGGTTTTCTCATCTTGCTTGTTGTGGTCGGTGGTGGAGCGGCGGTCGCACATTATCGCGTAACCGGAAAAGTCATGGACGAATATTCAGGCCCTTATGCGCGTCGATACTTCGTCCTGTTTTGCGCCATACTCCTGAGTACCTTTTCTGCAACAATTGCAATGTCAGTTGCCTTTGCAAATATAACTGAAAGTTCCGGATGGCTTGGCTCAATTGCAAAACTCTTGCCAACAATAGTTGATCCACTCTTTCCATGGATAGAACGATTTCGGCATGCGCTCGTATCGTCGGCGAGTAACATTCAGACCATCAAAGTTGAAGCAATAATGTCGCTATCATTCATCTTTGGACTGATCGTTGTTGCAAGTTGGTCAATCTATTTTGGGTTCATGCCCAAAGCTGAGCGGAAGATTGCGGCCCAACAAGCCAAGAGGTATCAAAAGCCAAGTTCCAAAATATTTATGCTGTTTGCCGTCATGTTTGGGGTCTACTGGGCTCTAGGTGGATACTTGGGATGGGGAGAGTTTGTTCCCCCCACAGCAAGCAAGTTCTGTTTCTTGCACGCTCCCTGCTACATGAACAATGATCTGACTATCATTGTTGCAGCAGGTTCGAAGTGTTTTGCAATATTCGGTTTTGGGCTTGGTAGTTTACTGATGCTGCACAAAATATTCACCGAGCCGGAAGTCTATGATGATGGCGGACCGAAAGACATACGCAATATGTGATCGCTTTATGTTTTTATCCGCTCGCCCTTCGGATCATAGAAACTTTGCAACTGCACTTTTGCGCCGTAGCGTTTCCAAGCCAGTTCAATCTCCCATTTGCCGCTTTCAATCCAGTCCTTGGTCACGCCGCCTTGGTTGTTCACATAACCCATGCCAAGCGATAGATTCACCCGGTGGCCCCAGGCACCTGATGTGGTGGAGCCGACAATGACTCCATTCCGATAGATCGGTTCCTCATGATACATCATCGGTGAAGACACGCTTGCATCTTCCAGTGCGATGCAGATCATGCGCTTGGGAAGCGCGGGCAGGGCCTTCTGCTTCAGCAAGGCCTCGCGCCCGATGAAACCGCCTTTCTTGTCCCAGGCAACCGCGAAACCAAGACCCGCTTCGATGGGCGTTTCCTCGTCGCTGATATCGTGGCCCCAGTGGCGATAGGCCTTCTCGGTGCGGCAATTGTTCATGGTGTGCATGCCGGCGGGCGTCAGGCCAAACTCGCCACCAGCCGCCATCAAGCGCTCAAACACATGGGCGGCAAATTCTGTCGGGATATAAAGTTCCCAGCCCAATTCACCCACATAGGTAATGCGTGAGGCCCGCACCCGCGCGTAGCCAATCTCGATTTCCTTCGATGTGCCGAATGGGAAAGCGCTATTCGACAAATCAGCGCCTGAAAGTTTCTGGAGCAGGGCGCGGGAATTCGGCCCTATTAAGGCGATCATCGGCAGGCCCGATGTGATGTCGGTTGCCACGCAATGGGCATCGTCCGGTGTATGGCGCTTCAGCCAAGCCATGTCGCGGGTTTGCGGCACGGCACCAGTCACCACCATGAACTTGTTTTCTTCCAGTCGCGTAACCGTGAGATCAGCCTCAATGCCGCCGCGCTCATTGCACCACTGGGTGTAAACGATGCGGCCCGGTTCCACATCTACGCTATTGGCGCTGATATTGTTCAGCACCTTGCAGGCGTCGCGCCCCTCGACCATGTATTTTGCAAAGGACGTTTGGTCAAAGAAGGCACATTTGGCCATCAGCTGCTTGGCTTCATAATCCGCACACGGAAACCAATTCTGCCGACCGTAGGAGTATTCATATTCCGGCTTCACCCCATCCCGCGCGTACCAGTTGGGCCGTTCCCAGCCATTCACTTCGCCAAACACGGCGCCAAGTTTTTTCGTTTGCTCATAAATGGGCGAGCGCCGGACCCCGCGCGCCGTTTCCGCCTGGCGGTAAGGCCAATGCATTGCGTAAAGCAGGCCGAGCGTTTCCGAAACGCGGTCATGCACATATTCACGCACCGATTGAAACGGATGAATGCGGCGAATGTCCATGCCATTCACATCCATCGGCGGATGGCCTTTCTTGATCCATTGCGAAAGCACAAGCCCGGCCCCTCCCGACGATTGAATGCCAATGGAATTGAAACCAGTGGCCACGTAGCAATTCTTCACCTCCGGCGCTTCACCGAGATAATAGCGGTTGTCGGGCGTGAAGCTTTCCGGCCCGTTGAAGAAAAGCTGAATACCCGCCGTTTCAAGCAAGGGCACGCGGTTGATGGCATTGGCAAGAATGGGTTCAAAATGGTCCATGTCCTCAGGCAGCGTGACAAAACTATGCTCATCATCAATATCGCCGCCGCCCCACGGTTTGGCTACGGGTTCGAACGCGCCGACCATGAGCTTGCCCGCATCTTCCTTGTAATAGGTGCATTCATCCGGCACCCGCACCACGGGCATGTTACGCGGCAGTTCTGCGATTGGTTCCGAGACGATGTAAAAATGTTCGCAGGCATGGAGTGGAATATTCACACCAATGCTGCGGCCTAATTCGCGTGACCACATTCCGGAGGCAATGACAACCTTGTCCGCCATGATCGTGCCGTCGGCAGTTTCAACGCCGATGGCCTTACCTTTCTCAACCAGAATGCGGGCTACTTTCGTGTTCTCAAATATCTTGGCACCAAGCGAACGTGCCCCCGCCGCAAGCGCCTGCGTCACATCAATAGGATTAACCTGCCCGTCCTTGGGCAGGAACACGCCGCCCTTGACGCCGTCCATGTTGTAGTGTGGCACCCGCTCCCTAATGTCGCCCGTGCTGATCACATCAACCGCGAGGCCAAAATTCTTGGCCATTGAAGCGCCGCGTAGAAGTTCTTCCATGCGCCCATCACTGAGGGCTATGGAAATCGACCCATTCTGTTTGAAGCCCGTGGCCTGTCCGGTTTCTTTCTCCAATCCTTCAAAAAGATTGGTTGTGTACTTCGCCAGCTCCGTGAGATTCTTGGATGCCCGCAACTGCCCCACAAGGCCCGCCGCATGCCATGTCGTTCCCGAAGTCAACTGCTTGCGCTCGAGAACCACCGTGTTGGTGATGCCAATCTTGCCGAGGTGATAGGCAATGGAGGCCCCAACGATCCCTCCGCCAATAATAGCGACATCACAACGGGCGGGCAGGGACTTCGACATCACGGGGGACTCCAAAAGTGGTTGGTGAATTTATCTAACATGTCATTCACCAAAGCGGAAAGCGCCAGCCTGTCTCACGTCGCTGTGCCAATTTTTCACCTAACTACCCATAGACCGGGAAAAGACGTATGCTTCCACCACCGGGGACCTCGACAAAGGAGGAAGCAATGACCGCTTACAATGTTGTGCGTTTCAAAGTGAAAGCTGGCCAGGAGCAAAAATTCATCGACATGCACAAGAACCTGCCGGACCTCGATGGAATGAAGGATGGAGCGCTGATCAAGACCGGGGACCGCACCTATTGTTTCGTCGGCAAGTGGGATGATTTTGAGAGCATTGTGGAGGCCAGGCCCAGCATGGTTGGCATTCTTGACGGGTTCCGCGGCATGCTGGAAGATTTGGGCGGCGGCCTCGGCCTGACGGACCCGGTTTCGGGTACGGCCGTTGTCAAATTTCCAATCCATAAACACTGATTGATAACGTTAGGCCGCCATTTTCCTTTGCGGGTGCTCTTTGTTTCGACTATCATATCGTTCGAAATAAAGAACAGGTCGTTTTATGCATAATGGCAATATTTCTCCCACGGAAGCCTACCAGCGCTTGCAAGGAAATGCATCCGCTGTCCTGGTTGACGTGCGCACCCAACCCGAATGGACTTTCGTGGGTGTTCCAGCTGTGGAAAGGCTCGTGCGCCTGGCCTGGCAGGTTTTTCCGGCCATGCAGGTGAATGCAAAATTTGTCGAGGAAATTGAGCAGATGGGCCTGCCCAAGGATGCGGAAATTCTCTGCATCTGCCGCTCCGGGGCGCGCTCGTCTTCAGCCGCCTCGGCCCTCACCGATGCCGGCTATTCCAATTGCTGGAATGTAGCCCAGGGTTTCGAGGGCGACAAGGACGCCAATGGCCACCGTGGCTCAATGAATGGATGGAAAGCCGCAGGCCTTCCCTGGGTACAAAGCTAATGGCGAAATACACGAAGAAACAGAACCCCGCAGACTGGGGCGACGCAACCAAGCTTGTGCGTGGCGGACTTGACCGTTCAAACCATGGCGAAACCTCGGAAGCCATCTACCTCACATCCGGATATGTCTACGACGACCCGGAAACCGCCGAGCGCCGTTTTGCCGGCGAAGAAGAAGGCTATGTCTATGGCCGCTATGGCAACCCGACTGTCACCATGCTGGAAGAGCGTATGCGCCTGTTGGAAGGTGCCGAAGCCTGTTATGCCGTGGCGTCCGGCATGTCGGCAGCATTCGGCGCACTCGCCTGTCAGTTAAAGGTTGGCGATCATATCGTCGCCTCGCGATCGCTGTTCGGCTCCAACTATCAGATCATCACGGCCATCCTGCCAAAATTTGGCGTGACCTACGATCTTGTCGATGGCACCGATGCCAAGGCCTGGAAACAGGCGATGAAGCCCCAAACCAAATGCGTATTCTTTGAAACGCCGTCTAATCCCTTGCTTGAAGTTCTGGATATTCAGATGATCTGCGACATCGCCCATAAGGCGGGCGCCGTGGTGATTATTGACAACGTTTTCGCAACACCCATCCTGCAGAAACCCATGCAGCTTGGCGCTGATATCGTCTTCTATTCGAATACCAAGCATACTGATGGTCAGGGCAGGGTATTCGGCGGTACCATTTTATCCAGCAAGAAATTCAAGGAAGACCTGTTGAAGCCCTTCTTGCGCCACACCGGACCGACGCTCTCGCCGTTCAACGCCTGGGTTTTGCTCAAGGGTCTTGAGACCATGAAACTGCGCGTTGAAGCCCAAAGCAAGTCAGCGGCCACGATTGCCGAGGCGCTGTCGTCGATAAAAGGCGTTGAGCGGGTTTATTATCCGCACCATGACAGCCATGCCCAAGTCAAGCTGGCCCGCAGCCAGATGAAAATGGGCGGCACCATGGTGTCTTTCGATGTCAGCGGTGGCAAGGCCAAAGCCTTCGATCTGCTGCGCAAAGTTGGAATCATCGACATCTCCAATAATCTCGGTGACGCCAAATCCCTGATCACCCATCCAGCGACTACAACCCACCGCAACATCGGCCCGGAGGCCCGCGCCATGATGGGGATTACTGACGGCAACCTGCGTCTGTCCGTGGGGCTGGAAGATGTGGATGATCTCGTGCGCGATCTCAAGCAAGCGATTAGCGCGTAGAACTTCACATCGTCAGACTGCGGTAGATGGCAATGCTGATTGCCAGCAATCCGACCGCTATGGTGAGTGGGCGCTTTGGTGCAATTTTGGATAGATAGCCGCCGACCGCGGCGGCAGGAAGTCCTCCGAGTACAAGGCCAGCAACGGGCCATGCAACCTCGTGCCAATCTGATCCGCCGTGCCAGTAACCCATGGCAAACGCTGCGACAAATGTGGAGAATACAGCGATACTGACGACGAACTCGGAAAAATTGCTCGAACCGATGGCGTAGCGCGACTCGGTTCCTGCGCCAAGCAAACTTGTGGTTACGATGGGACCCCAACTCCCGCCGATGCCTTCAATGAGGCCGCCGACAAAACCTATCAATCGTGTAAACCCCTTGGGAAACAACCGGGGTGCCACATCCTTCAATCCGTTATAAACGATCAGGAAACCGATCAACAGCAGATAGACGTTGATCAAGACGAACAGGGTCTTGCCCTTCAGGCTCGTCAGCACGGTGGCGCCAATTATCCCGCCCAGTGCGCCGAATACGCAAAGCATAATGATGATGCGCCGGTCGAGATTCTTGTGCATGAAATGGGAAATCGCCGCAGTTCCAGTCGTCGGCAGTTTGGCGGCATTTACACTTGCGGAGGCAAGGGCAGGCGGAACTCCCTGTGCGAGGAGGACCGACGCAGAGATAACACCAAATCCCATGCCCAATGCGCCATCAACAAGCTGCGCAAAGAAACCCACAAGGGCAAATGCCCAAAAATCATACATCCGGTAATTTCCCCAAGCGTGGCTGTGATCAGGCGTTTACAGCCTGGCGCTGAACTGTGCGAATAATTTGTCCATTCGCCGTAAAATGTATACCGCATTCCGTCTTGTCAGTGCCAGCCCAACGTCCGGCGCGCGGATCATCATCCGTGCCACCGAGCGACGTGCAGGGTTCGCAGCCAATCGAGTGATAGCCCTTGAGCCGCAGGGGATGCGAAGGCAAATGATGGCTGGTCATGTAAGACTGGATGTCGAGTGCGGAAAAACCTGCCAAGGGTTCTACCTTAAGGCGGTCATCAGCAATGCTCACAAAGTCCAGGTCAGCCCGGGCTGCACCATGAAAACGCTTGCGGCCGGAAATCACCACATCAAAATCCGTGAGCGCCTTTTCCAGGGGAATGGTCTTGCGAATATAGCAGCAGGCATCGGTGCTGCTCCTGTGCAACAGGCCATCCGCATCCTGAGTTTCCAGGTCAAATGAATCGGGCTTCACCGAGCGCACATTGGTGAGCCCAAGTTCGGCAATGAGTCTGTCGCGGTATTCGAGCGTCTCCTGAAACAGCTTGCCCGTATCCAGAAAAATGACAGGCAAGTTGGGGTTAACCTCGGAAACCATATGCAATAGAACAGCGGACTCGGCCCCGAATGAAGAAACCAAAGCCGTATGATCGGGATAGTCCCGCAGTATGGAGGTGATCAGATCGCGGCCCTCAAGTCCGGCGTATCTTTCGACAACGCTGTTATCGATGGTGTTATCCGGCATGGGGCTGTTCCTCCCATGGCGCTGGTTCTGGCTCTACGTCCTCGTGGCGCTCGCTCCACACTTCCGCTTCACCCACGCGGCGGAAAAGCCCGCGCTGATAGGCAAGCGACATTTGTTTGGAAGCCTGCTGCCATATCTCAAGCGGAAACCGCTCCGAAACCTCAAATGTATTGAAGCCGACCTGGCTCATGAACTGAAACTGGTCAGGCAATACATTGCCCGTGGCACGCAATTCTCCGCGATAGCCCAACTGCCGGATTTGCCGGGCAATGGAATAGGCCCGTCCATCGACAAAGGCCGGGAAGGGCAGAATGACGAGTGCTAAATGCGGCAGGAAATGAGCCACATCCTCCGCATGATCCGTGTTGCTCAGCAAAGCGCCAAGCTGGCCCGGAAACTTGGCAAGGCTATCCCATTCATTCTTCAACCGTGAAAATGGAATGGCGACATTGCCGCCTTCCGGCAGTGCATCTTCAGTGCCGAAATGCGCAAAAGCGTCCTTGATGAAGGCGTTATCCTTAAGCAGCGGCATAGAGCGCCTCCTTGAAAGGTTGCGGACCGAGGCGACGATAGGTGTAGAGAAATTCCTCCCCAGGCTGACGCAGCTTCACATAGGTCGTGAGAATTTTTTCGATGGCGTCTGGCACTTCGTGTCTTGCGAAACCGGGTCCAAGAATGGAACCAATCGAGGCGCTTTCGGTGGACGAGCCGCCAAGGGTAATCTGGTAAAATTCTTCGCCCTTCTTGTCGAGACCAAGAATGCCGATGTGGCCTACATGGTGATGGCCGCAGGCATTGATGCAGCCCGAAATATTGATTTTTACTGGGCCGATTTCTTCCTGCACATCCAAGCTGGCAAATTTCCGCGAGATCGCTTGGCTGATCGGAATGGAGCGCGCCGTAGCCAGCGAGCAATAATCCATGCCGGGGCAGGCAATGATATCACCCGCAAGGCCGTAGTTAGCAGTTGCAAGCTCGACCGGCACCAGTGCCTGCCACAGGGCAAACGCATCATCCTTCTTCACATGGGGAAGAATGATGTTCTGTGGGTGGCTGACGCGGAGTTCATCATGGGAATAGCGCTCAGCCAGATCCGCCATCACGCGCATTTGCTCTGCCGTCGCATCGCCGGGAATACCGCCTTCGGGCTTGAGCGAAATATTGACGATGGTGTAGCCATCGACCCGGTGCGCCGCGAGGTTGTTGCGGGCCCAGCGGGCAAAATCCGGATTGGAGAGCTTTGCTTCCTCAAAGGCCGGTGTAAAGCGCGACAGTTTTTCAAATGCGGGCGGCGCAAAATAAGCGGCAATGCGCTCCAGTTCCTTTTCCTCGACGTGGGTGGTCTGTTCAGGACGGCGGGCATACTCCCCTTCAACTTCCGACTTGAATTTTTCCGCACCAATCTCATGCACGAGGATTTTGATGCGCGCCTTGTACTTGTTGTCGCGGCGACCATAGAGGTTATACACCCGCATGATGGCTTCGAGAAAAGCCACCAGCTCCTTTTCCGGTAAAAAGTCACGAACCGTGACAGCAATCATCGGCGTGCGGCCCTGGCCACCACCAACCATCACTTCCCAGCCAATGGCTCCTGCATCATTCTTGTGAAGCCTGAGGCCAATATCATGTACCTTGACGGCTGCGCGATCATTAGGCGCACCCGTCACCGCAATCTTGAACTTGCGCGGCAGATAGGAAAACTCCGGATGAAGCGACGACCATTGCCTGAGCAATTCACCAACAGGGCGCGGATCGGCGATCTCATCAGCCGCAGCACCGGCCCAATGATCGGTGGTCACATTGCGAATGCAATTGCCGGAAGTCTGAATGGCATGCATTTCAACTTCGGCAAGAGCAGCCAGAATATCTGCCGTATCTTCAAGTTTGATCCAGTTATACTGAATGTTCTGCCGCGTGGTGAAATGGCCATAGCCACGATCCCACTTCTCGGCAATGTAAGCGAGCTGCCGCATCTGCTTTGATGACAGCGTGCCATAGGGAATTGCCACCCGCAGCATATAGGCATGAAGCTGCAGGTAGAGCCCGTTCATCAGGCGCAGCGGGCGGAATTCATCCTCGGTCAATTCGCCCTTCAGGCGGCGGTCGGCCTGGTCGCGGAATTGCGCAGTGCGTTCGCGCACAAACTGGTGGTCAAATTCATCATAGCGATACATGATTCAAACCTCCTTAAAGGCAAATGCGCCGGATGTGCCCTCGGCCTGCTTGCCAAGGTCAAGCCGCACCGTAGGACCAAGTGTGCGAATGCGTTCGCGCATGTGAAGGGCGCGAATCTTTCCGTCCACCCGTTCGGCGTCAAACAGATAAGTGCCGGTAACAAGCGTTGCTTTCACATCTGCCGCAGCGCGCGCTTCGAGTGCCGCAGTTGCCTGCGGCTCCAATGCCAGCACAGCCTCATCGATTTTTTCATTCCACGCACCAGAGCGGGTGAGGAAAACAACTTCTCCGTCGCGCAGGCGGTTTGCGGTCATGACCTGGCCCTTTTCAATCTCGCTCATGATGCCGCTCGCAAAATCTCATTGGCGATATCTTCGTGTGACATGAAGGGGAAAACCCTAACCGTGGACGCTGCAATTCCGGGAACAACCTCGACTGCAATGCCGTTGTCTTCCAAAACGGCCTGTTCATCGCTGCCAGTGTCAACATCGCCGGAAACCAAAAGCACCACGTGCTTGCCGCCGCGCGCTTCACGGATGAGAACGGCATTGATTTCAAATTGCGTGTTGCCAGCCACAATCCGCACCGCATCGCGCCGTGCCAATTCCAGAATGCCGGAACCGATCTGGCCGTCATAAACGATCACATCGGCTTCCTGCAGCTTGCGTTGGGCCTTGAGCGTCAGAAGTTCCGGATCACCGGGGCCAGCCCCAACGAGTGATACGCGGCCGACCGAAGGCTTAGCCTCGTCATTCAAAGCGATATTGAGTTCATGGGCATAGCCCGCCTCATCGCCGGCAATTGCCGCATCACGAATGGAGCCGAAGAAAAACCGGTTCCAGAAGGAACGGCGGCTGCTGCCCTGCGGCACTTCGTTGGCCACGCGCGGGCGAAGCGCATTCGCCTTCCAGGCTAACGCACCAAGCGCATTGGGCAGCATTGCATCAATGCGCGCGCGAATGCCTTGGCCAAGCACGGGCGCCGTGCCTTCCGTGCCAATGGCCACAATGACGGGATCACGGTCAACAATGGAAGGCGTAATGAAAGTTGAAATCTCGGCCCCATCAATGACATTCACCGGAATGCCGCGGGCCTTCGCTTCAACACTCACAAGATTATTGAGTTCTGGATCAGCCGCATAAACCAATGCAGCGCCATCCAGAAGATCGGGCGCGAAGCGCCAGGCCAGCCACTCCACCCGTGGTTCGGAAGCCAGCTCATCGTGGAGCAGGGGAGCGATCACCAAAATCCGGGCATTGGTCTTGAGCAGGAGGCGAACTTTGCGCAAGGCCTCTTCGCCGCCGCCGACTACGACAACCTTCCGTCCTTCAAGATCATAAAATATGGGGAAGTAGCGCATGATATGCCCTCATCCGTTGGCCACGAGTTTGACTGCGAGACCGTTTAAATCTTCCGTGTAAATAATCTGGCAAGAAAGCCGCGAAGTCGGCGACAAAACCGGAACTTCATCCAGCATCGCTTCCTCATCGTCATTTGCCGGATACAGCTTGTCCGCCCACTCGGCGTGAACTTCCACATGGCAGGTCGCACAGGCACAGGCACCGCCGCACAAGCCACCAACTTCGAAGCCGTGTTCGCGGATGATTTCCATGACGCGCCAGCCCTCAACAGCCTCCAGAATATGGCTCACATTATTGGTGTCTATGACTTGAATCACGCCCACATTTTGCTCCTGTTCGCTTCTCCGGACGCTTGCCCTAACTTACCGTGTTTTAATCAAACGAGCGATTTCAATTGATTTTACCGTGAAAAACGCGCTAATTCGATTCTAGTAACTCCCTATATAGTCAATTCGTTCGTTATTACGAACACTAGTTCTAAATAAAGGACAACAAAATGTCAACGCCGCGCAGCAAAAAAGGCAATGGTTCACCGGATGTTGATCCGACGCCCGCCCTTGGCAAAACCATCCAACGCCTGCGCAAGGCCTACAACATGTCCCTGGGCGAGCTTTCGGAGCAATCCGGGGTCGCCAAATCGATCATCTCGCAAATCGAAAGAAACGAAACAAACCCAACATTATCAACCGTTTACCGTCTGTCAAAGGCGCTCGAAACCAGCATCGATGAAGTTCTGAAGGCCGATAGCGGAACGGCCTTTCTCGACCATCAATTGAAATCCGCCATTCCCATTCTGGAAAGCCAGGATGGCCTCTGCCGCCTGGCCATCACCGGTCCCCTGAACCTCATTGACTTCACCCAGTGGTATGACTTCCAGGCCAAGCCCAATGGCGTTCTAGAATCCGACCCCCACCCGCCCGGAACCGTGGAGCACCTTTACCTGCTCAAAGGTGAGGTTGAAATCACGGTTGGCGAAGAGGTGAAGGTGGCAAAGACAGGCGAAGCCATTCGCTATCGCGGCGATCTTCCCCACAAGATCAGAAACCTCGGAACTGTCGACGCCCACGCCAACATGGTGCTGATGTTGAGGCAGTTGGGAAGCCCGGCGAACTGAAACGTCTTGGTTGGTAGATCACCTTAAAATTCTTCTTCTGACCGAGGCTGTGTAAAAACGTCATTCAAATAGAAGTTTGCAGAAAATCCACCTGATTTCATAAAATTTCAATTCGCTAAAACATTGATTTCATTGAAGCTGAAATTTTGGCGGCTCGGCTTTAATCATAATTTTATCCGTTCTCTGACGTTTTCACACAGCCTCGACCCACTGCAGACATAGAGCCTTCGTTGAACGGTGACGGAGTCAG
>CAZHCO010000243.1:0-3322 GCA_964530965.1 uncultured Aestuariivirga sp.
GGTTTTGAGCACTGCGGGATCCCGAGCCGGGTCACGTCAGTGTTTTTGGTCATGTGCAATCCGGTTCAACAGTTTATACGAAGGTAGATCAGGCCCGATGCCGACAATCAACCAGCTCATTCGTAAGCCACGCAGCGTTCCAAGTTATCGCAACAAGGTTCCTGCGATGCAGTCTTGCCCGCAAAAACGTGGCGTCTGCACCCGTGTTTATACCACGACGCCGAAGAAGCCGAACTCGGCGCTGCGCAAAGTAGCGAAGGTGCGCCTTACCAATGGCTTTGAAGTTGTGAGCTATATTCCGGGCGAAGGCCATAACCTGCAGGAACACTCTGTGGTGATGATTCGTGGCGGCCGCGTCAAGGATCTGCCAGGTGTCCGCTATCACATCATCCGCGGTATTCTCGATACGCAAGGCGTGGTCAAGCGCCGCCAGCGTCGTTCGAAATACGGCGCGAAACGTCCTAAGTAAGGCGAGGGGAGTCATTCATGTCACGTCGCCATAAAGCAGATAAACGCGTCATCAACCCGGATCCGAAATTCGGCGATCTCGTGGTTTCCAAGTTCATGAACAACCTCATGTATGAGGGCAAGAAATCGGTAGCCGAGGGCATTGTTTACGGCGCCTTCGAAAAGGTCCAGGCCAAGGTCAAGACCGATCCGGTCCAGATTTTCCATCAGGCGCTAGAGAATGTAGCTCCTGCAATCGAAGTTCGCTCGCGCCGTGTTGGTGGTGCCACCTATCAGGTTCCAGTTGAAGTGCGCACCGAGCGCCGCCAGGCACTGGCCATCCGCTGGATCATTATTGCGGCCCGCGGCCGCAATGAAAACACCATGGTTGACCGGCTTTCCGGCGAACTCATGGATGCCGCCAACAACCGTGGATCAGCCGTGAAGAAGCGGGAAGACACCCACAAGATGGCCGAAGCCAACCGCGCTTTCAGCCATTACCGCTGGTAATTCAGGACAGACAAGATTATGGCCCGTACTCACGAACTTGCAGACTACCGGAACTTCGGCATCATGGCTCACATTGATGCCGGCAAGACCACTGTGACGGAGCGCATTCTTTTTTATTCAGGCAAGAGCCACAAGATCGGCGAAGTGCATGACGGTGCTGCCACCATGGATTTCATGGAGCAGGAGCAGGAGCGCGGCATTACCATTACCTCGGCTGCCACGACCACCATCTGGAACGGCAAGCGCCTGAACATCATCGACACCCCCGGCCACGTTGACTTCACCATTGAAGTTGAGCGCAGCTTGCGCGTGCTTGATGGCGCGGTTTGCGTGCTTGATTCAAACCAGGGTGTCGAGCCACAAACCGAAACCGTCTGGCGCCAGGGCGACAAGTATCAGGTTCCGCGCATCGTGTTCTGCAACAAGATGGATAAGACCGGTGCTTCTTTCCAGCAATGCCTTGATGATATCAAGGAACGCCTCGGCGCACGGCCCGTTCCCATCCAGCTGCCGATTGGCGCTGAAGCCGAGTTCAAAGGTATCGTTGACCTCGTTCGCATGAAAGCCGTGATCTGGGAGAATGAAGCTCTCGGTGCAAACTATCATGACGAAGAGATTCCGGCCGACATGATGGCGGCCTGCGTTCAGGCCCGCAACGACATGATTGAAGCCTGCGCCGAGCTCGATGAACAGGCGACGGAAGACTATTTGAACGGCAAGGAAATTCCCAACGAAACCATCAAGAAGCTGTTGCGCAAAGCGGTTCTGACGGCTGCTTTCTTCCCGGTCTTGTGTGGTTCAGCTTTCAAGAACAAGGGCGTTCAGCCACTGCTCGATGCGGTTTGCGATTACCTTCCTTCACCTCTTGACCGCCCTGCCATTAAAGGCATCGATGTGAAGACCGGCGGCGAAACCACCCGCCCATCTTCCGATACTGAGCCACTTGCTCTTCTCGCCTTCAAGCTGATGGATGACCAGTATGGCATTCTCACATTCTGCCGCATCTATTCCGGTGTGCTTGGAAAAGGTACATCGCTTCTGAATTCCACCCGCGACAAGACCGAGCGTGTGGGCCGCATGGTTCTCATGCATGCCAACAATCGCGAAGAAATTGCCGAAGCCCATGCTGGCGACATTGTTGCCCTCGTTGGATTGAAAGACACCCGCACCGGTGACACGCTGTGCGATCCGGCCAAGCCCGTGATCCTTGAAAAGATGGAATTCCCTGAGCCCGTCATCGAAATGAAGGTTGAACCCAAGACCAAGGTCGACCAGGAAAAGATGGCCGTTGCTCTCTACAAGCTTGCTGCTGAAGACCCATCGTTCCGCGTTTCCACCGACTCCGAGTCGGGTGAAACCATCATCAAGGGCATGGGTGAGCTTCACCTCGATATCAAGGTTGATATCCTCAAGCGCACCCACAAGGTCGAAGTCATGGTTGGCGCGCCGCAGGTTGCCTACCGCGAGACCATTACGCGGGCGACCGAAGTTGACTACACCCACAAGAAGCAGACCGGTGGTACGGGCCAGTTTGCCCGCGTCATTCTCGAAATTGAGCCTAATGAAAAGGGCGCAGGTTACGAGTTTGAAAGCAAAGTTGTTGGCGGTACGGTGCCGAAGGAATATATCCCAGGCGTTGAAAAGGGCCTGAACTCGGTCATGGGATCGGGCATTCTCGCGGGTTTCCCGATCGTTGACCTCAAGATTGCGCTGACCGATGGCGCCTACCACGAGGTTGACTCCTCGGCTATCGCCTTTGAAATCGCCGCTCGCATGGCGCTTCGTGAAGGACTGCAAAAGGCCGGTGCCATTCTGCTTGAGCCGATCATGAAGGTTGAAGTTACGTCACCCGAAGATTATCTGGGTGGCGTTATTGGCGACCTTAATTCCCGCCGTGGCCAGATCCTGGGCACGTCGTCACGTGGCAACGCGCAAATTGTCAACGCCATGGTGCCGCTGGCCAACATGTTTGGTTATATCAACAACCTGCGCTCGATGAGCCAGGGCCGTGCCAGCTACACCATGCAATTCGACCACTATGAACAAGTCCCGGGCGCGGTTGCCCTGGAAGTCCAGAAAAAATACGCTTAATCCACTTTTTGTTTAACGGAGCACTCCGATGGCCAAAGAAAAATTCCTTCGCGACAAGCCGCATTGCAACATTGGCACGATTGGCCATGTTGACCACGGCAAGACGTCGCTGACCGCTGCGATCACCAAGGTCCTGGCGGAGACGGGCGGGGCCACCTATACGGCCTATGACCAGATCGACAAGGCGCCTGAGGAGCGGGCCCGCGGCATTACGATTTCGACGGCGCATGTGGAATACCAGACGAAGAACCGGCATTACGCCCATGTGGATTGC
>CAZHCO010000244.1:0-1619 GCA_964530965.1 uncultured Aestuariivirga sp.
AGACCGGCTCCGTTTCAAGCCCACAGTTGCACTTTGAAGTTCGCAAAGGCGCAACCGCCATGGACCCCTTGAAGTTCCTGGCTTCCACAACCGCATCGAACTAGAGAACGTAAGATCCTCTGCAAGTGCAGGCCCGGCAGCGATGCCGGGCCTAAACTATTTAGACGTTAGCCTCGTTCCCGTCCTGCCAGCCACATCCTGAATGTATTGCCACGCCACGCGGCCCGAGCGGCTGCCACGGGTGACCGACCATTCAATGGCACCCGCATGAAGCTGTGCTGCCTTCACCGGCAGCTTGTAATGGGCCGCATAGGCATCAATCATTTCGAGGAACTCATCCTGCGAGCAGTTGTGAAAGCCCAGCCACAGGCCAAATCTGTCCGATAGGGAAACCTTTTCCTGCACCGCTTCCGATGGATTGATTGCCGTGGACTTTTCATTCTCGATCATGTCTCGCGGCAAGAGATGGCGCCGGTTCGAGGTAGCATAAAGAATAACGTTCTCAGGCCGTCCTTCAATGCCGCCATCAAGCGCCGCCTTGAGTGATTTATAAGACGCATCCTGTCCATCAAAGGAAAGATCATCGCAAAACACGATGAAGAAAATTTTGGGTGAGCCGCGCAACACCGACATGAGGGCAGGGAGGCTCTCAATATCTTCCCGATGTATCTCGATGAGTTTCAACTTGCCGCCATGCTCGTCGTTCACCAGGTGATGCGTGGCTTTGACCAGCGAGGACTTGCCCATGCCGCGCGCGCCCCAAAGAAGCGCATTGTTGGCAGGCAGGCCCTTGGCAAAACGCCTGGTGTTTTCCAGCAAGATATCGCGTGTCTGGTCAATGCCCTTGAGCAACTTCAAATCAACGCGGTTCACTTTGGCAACGGGCTCAAGCGTCGGCGGTGACGCATGCCAGACAAAAGCGCTGGAACGCGCAAGATTGCCGGGTTTTGGCGGAGGCGGCGCCAGGCGGTCCAGCGCGTCGGCAATGCGGGCAATCAGGCTGTTCTGGGATTTTGTAACCATGACAAGCTCTTAGCTTGCAAGCGCCGCGCCGTAAAGAGTCCTAAATCCGGCGTTGCAATGGCGCAATCCATCGCTATATTCCGCGCAAACCTTTAACAGGCCAAATCATTTAGGAGCAACCGATGTTCATAACTCCCGCCTTTGCCCAGTCTGATGGCACGCCAGCAATCGGAGATTTCATGGGCATGATCCTGCCGCTCGTGATGATCATGGCCGTATTCTGGTTCCTTCTCATCCGCCCGCAGCAGCGCAAGATGAAAGAGCATCAGGACGTTATCAGCAAAATTTCGCGCGGTGATACGGTTGTAACCAACGGCGGCCTGATCGGGCGCGTGACCAAGGTGGTTGATGACAAGGAACTGCTTGTCGAGGTCGGCGAGAACGTGAAAGTCCGCGTGCTGCGCCAGGGCATCAGCGATGTGCGCGCCAAGGGCGAACCCGTCAAAGCCGAAACAAAATAAGAAACCGGTAGATGCTTCATTTCTCCCGATACAAGACGATCGCCATTCTGGCATCGGTCGTGCTTGCTTTGATATTTGCATTGCCGAACGTGCTATCGCCTGCTGGTCAAGATTTCATGTTGAAAACCATCGGCG
>CAZHCO010000245.1:0-1630 GCA_964530965.1 uncultured Aestuariivirga sp.
CCGGGCAGAGTCGGAGTCGGATGCCGGATAGACCGGATAAAGAGGAAGGTGCCAAATTCTCATGCGCGTGTACGCATTGGCTAAGCAACTCGGGATGGAAAACCGTGATCTCATCCCGGAATTGAAGCGGATGGGGGTCACCGTCTCATCGCACAGTAGCGTGTTGAATGACGACGTGGTGCAGAAGGTCCTGGAGAAGCTCGGTCCGAAACTCAAGGCTCACGGCAACGCACCGGGCAGGGCGGCAGAAGCCGATACGGGTCGCGGAGTGCGGAGTAAGGGCGGTCCGGCGTCCGATCGCGCAGCGGGGGCCAAGGCCGGGTCGGCCCAGGCAGCTCCGGCGACGGAAGGGCCTTCCAAGTCCGACAAGCGCCGCATTCTGATCAAGCGCAAGAGAGCCGATGACGTTCCAGCGGAAGAAGCAGCGTCCCTGCCCACAGTTGAATCAGCAGGCACGAGCGGAGCATTCGCCGACACTCTCGTGGTTAGCCCGCCGGCGGTGGCGCATCCGCACGCTGCGATTCCAGCCGCTGCGCATGTTGACCTGACGACGCCGCCCGACCAAGCGCATTCTACAGGAGCCCCGCCCGCTCTGGCTCCAATGACCGCCGTCAAGCCCGCTGTCGTGTCCGGCATCGATCTGATCACAGGAAAAAAGAAAACCCTCTCCCTCGAAGAGCTTCAAGCCGAGGGTCTGAAAGAGAAAGGGAAGAAAGCTCGTAAACCGGGCCGTACGCGGGAAGAAGAAGAGCTTCGGCTTCGTGAGGATGCGGCTCGCTGGCAGGATCTTCGTGCCATTCCAGTGCAGCAGCGACGCGACGACCGCAGCAAGCACGTGCATCACAGCACGCCGGGGGAAGTGACCAAGCCGCGGAGGAAGAGCTTCAAGCTTGTGCCCGGCATGACAGTGAAGGAATTTGCAGAGCTGATCGGGCAGCGCCCGGCCGACATCATGCGCAAGCTGATGGATATGGGTCAGATGCTCACGTTCAATCAGACCATGAACATTGACGCAGCCGTGATCATTGCGGAGGAGAGCGGAGTCAAGATCGATGTGTCGATGGAGAAGGCCGGAGAAGAGTTGCTGGACTCCGTCGTGCAGACGGAGGAGGAGGTCCAGCTTGAGCCGCGGCCGCCGGTCATAACGATTATGGGACATGTCGATCACGGCAAGACTTCGCTGCTTGATGCCATCAGGCAAACGAAAGTGGCGGAAGGCGAGGCCGGCGGGATTACGCAGCATATCGGCGCATATACGGTTACGGTACGCGGGAAACAGGTGACGTTCCTGGACACGCCGGGCCACGAAGCCTTCACCGCCATGCGAGGGCGTGGCGCCAAGATCACCGACATCGTCATCCTGGTCGTGGCAGCAGACGATGGTGTGATGCCGCAAACGATCGAAGCGATTAATCACGCCAAAGCCGCGTCCGTTCCGATTATTGTGGCTATCAACAAGATCGACAAGCCCGGCGCCAATGCTGATCGCGTGAAGAACGCCTTGTCTGAACATGGACTCATATCCGAGTCCTGGGGCGGCGACACGATCATGGTTGAGGTCTCGGCCAAAGAGAAGACCGGCCTGGACACCTTGCTGGAGATGATTCTCCTGCAATCCGAAGTGCTGGAG
>CAZHCO010000246.1:0-1353 GCA_964530965.1 uncultured Aestuariivirga sp.
CGGCGGGCTGCCCGGTTTGTGAAGGAACATTTTTTCCCAGGGCCTATAATCGATCTTTAGGGAGCTGTCCCTGGGCTGGACCGTGGTCCGGCTTATATGGCGCCCACCTACGTGAGTAGGGACCCGGGATCGCAAGTTCCCACGGCCTATGGTGGCTCGCCGCTTTGTGTTGGTATACTTGACATATGCCATGGCATATGCCAGATTGTGGCCATGGATGAAACCCGACATGTGAAGCTGTTCCGCAATGGCCGCAACCAGGCGGTTCGCATCCCCCGCGAGTTTGAATTGCCGGGGGACGAGGCAGTCATGCGCAAAATCGGCGATCAGCTGATCATCGAGATGCCCAAGAAGAAAATGACGCTGATCGAGTTGCTTGAAACGTTCGAACCGATAGAAGAGCCATTTCCAGAGATTGAGGATTTGCCGGCAGAGCCTGTTGATCTGTGATTGGTCAATATCTTCTCGACACCAATATTCTGACTGACTTGGCCCGCAATCCGTTTGGTTCAAGCTTTTACCGCCTGAAATCTGTTGGCAACGAAGCGGTTTTCACCAGCGTAATCGTAGCTGGCGAAGTTCAATTTGGCATTGAGCGGTATAAGGCATTCAAGTTGCTTCAACAAATGGAGCGGGTGCTGGAAACAGTGGAGATTCGGCCTTTGACCTTAGATGTCATTTCGTTTTACGGCAAGCTGCGTGCCGATCTTGAACTGCGTGGCCAGCCAATTAGCGCCAATGACATGTGGATTGCCGCCCATGCGCTTGCTGAAGATGCGGTGCTTGTGAGCAATAACATCCGCGAATTTTCGCGTGTCAATGGCTTGAAAGTTGAGAACTGGATGCAGGCGTCGTGAGTGCTGGGTTGGGCGCTGTCAAAAAAGCTGCGCGAGCGGCTGCCGCTTCGGCGCGCAATGCTGCCCATCATGCATCGAAAGGTTCAGCGCCGCTGGTGCTGGCCGCGCGCGGTTTGCCAGTCGCTTTTCAAAATCAGGTTGTATCTGGTTTTCATCCGTACCTGAGTGAAATTTCGACCCTTCCCTTGTTGGCAAAATTGGTTGGCGAAGGCTGGATCACGGCTTTGCCGGTTGTTGTCGGCAAAGAGCTGCCTCTTTTGTTTCGCCGCTGGGCACCGGGCGATGCCATGGTTTCCGGCCTCTGGGATATTCAAATTCCCGCCGATACCGCGCCTGAAGTTGAGCCCGATGTGCTGCTGGTGCCGATGCTCGCTTTTGACCGCAAGGGCTACCGGCTGGGGTATGGCGGCGGGTTTTATGACCGGACGCTGGCGAAGCTGCGGGCGGTTAAGTTGGTGACTGCTATTGGTGTTGCTTATGCGGGGCAGGAAATTGA
>CAZHCO010000247.1:0-6624 GCA_964530965.1 uncultured Aestuariivirga sp.
GCAGCTTCGGGCCCAGGCTGTGTGAAAACGTCAGAGAACAGATCAAATTATGATTAAGGCCGAGCCATGCAAATTTCAGGTTCAATGAAATCAATGCTTTAGCGAATTGCAATTTTCTGAAATCACGCAAATTTGCTGCAAATTTCGATTTGAATAACGTTTTCACACAGCCTCGGCCATAACCGGAAATCACCTGAGATCAGTAGTCACTGCCAAATCTTTGGAAACAGTGGTCCAGTTTTTAATTTATAGGCAGCGAAGCCTGGATGCCTCGCCAGCGATCGATCCTTCGCAACATGTTGCGAAGGAAAATTCCGACAACCCCTCCACCGAGCACGACGAACGGTAGCTAGTGCCAGCGGATTAACTTTCACGCGCCGGAGAATGTTCGGTCGCAGTCCTATGCACTCGGTTCGCTTCCGAGGATTTGTGTGCATGTAGATTTCACTGTCGTGTCCACTCTAGGGTCACGTCACCTTCAAGGGGTCCGGCTGGCCGGCTCGGCTCCATCAAGTTGTTGAAAACCTAAAGACCTATAAGGAGTTAGCATAGCTAACAATGACTTCCCGCGCCCTGCTCGGCGTGATGATTGCCGAGTGGCTGGCGACTGGAACCGGCCTCGGCAATCTGCTAAACCAGAGCCGCGGCTATCTCGACTATGGCATGATCTGGACAGTCGCCGCGGTTTCGGTTCTCTTGTCGGTGGTGTTCTACCAGATCGTCGTGCTCGTCGAGCGCTGGCTTCTGGCCCGCCTCGGTATGCGAACATCAGAATAGGTTCACCCCATCATGAATGCAGAGTCTCTCGCCCGCGCCATCGATCAGGGATCAGGAAAATCCGAAGCAGACCTCGTTCTCAAGGGCGGCCGACTGTTCGATCTCGTGTGCGGTGACCTGAAGTCCACCGACATCGCGATTTGTGGCGACCGTATTGTGGGAACGTTTGGCGACTATCGCGGCCGGACGGAAATCGACGCGCGCGGCAAGGTGGTCGTGCCTGGATTCATCGACAGCCATCTTCACATCGAGTCATCGCTGGTGGTGCCGGGAGAGTTCGACCGCTGCGTGCTGCCCCATGGCGTTACCACGGCAATCTGCGACCCGCACGAGATAGCCAACGTGCTTGGCAGTCCCGGCATCCAGTATTTTCTCGATGCCGCGCAGCAGACCATCATGGACATCAGGGTGCAACTGTCGAGCTGTGTTCCTGCCACGCATCTCGAAACATCCGGTGCTGCGCTCACAGCCGGGGACCTCCGGCCCTTCATGAATCATCCAAAAGTCCTCGGACTTGCCGAGTTCATGAATTATCCCGGTGTTCTTCTCCACGACCCGGAATGTCTCGAAAAGCTCGCCCTGTTTCAGGGTCGGCATATCGATGGCCATGCGCCGCTGCTACGCGGACTGGGCTTGAATGGCTATCTTTCCGCCGGCATCCGCACCGATCATGAGATCACCACGGCAGAGGAAGCCCTGGAAAAACTCTCCAAAGGCATGCATGTGCTGATCCGCGAAGGATCGGTGTCGAAGGACTTGGCAGCGCTAATCCCCATCATCACCGAGCGGCATTCACCCTTCATCGCCTTCTGCACCGACGACCGCAATCCGCTCGACATTGCCGAGGAAGGTCACCTCGATTTCATAATCAGGACGGCAATCGCCGGAGGCGCCTCACCGCTTGCCGCCTATCGCGCTGCCAGCATTTCAGCGGCGCGAGCCTTCGGCCTGCGCGACCGCGGTCTCGCCGCCCCCGGCTGGCGGGCCGACCTTGTGATGCTGGACGATCTCGATCACTGCACCGTATCGGCCGTTATTTCCGGCGGCCGTCCGGTGACGGAAGAACTTCTTGCAGGCACATCAAGGCCGCGGCCGGTCGGCCGCAATAGCGTCAAGGCCCGCCATGTGACTGTGCAAGATTTCGCTGCCCGCGGTTCTGGTCCCACAACGTCTGTCATCGGCGTCACACCGGGAAAGATCATCACGCAGCATCTGACTCGCGGCGTTCCTTTCCGCAATAGCGAACGCCGCGCCGACACCGGGCAGGACGTGATCAAGGTGGCGGTCGTCGAGCGCCACGGCGTCAATGGCAATATCGGCGTGGGATTCGTCAATGGATTTGGACTCACCAAAGGCGCCATCGCCTCGACCGTCGGCCATGACAGCCACAACATTTGCGTTGTGGGGGTTGACGATAGTGACATGGCGATAGCCGTGAACAGGCTGGGCGAGATGGAAGGGGGCTTCGTCGTGACATGCGGCGGCAATGTGCTCGCTGAACTGGCACTTCCCGTCGCAGGCCTCATGAGCGACAAGGCGCACGAGGAGGTCAAGCGCGCACTGATTCCTCTGCGGCAGGCGGCGAAGTCTCTCGGCACGAAATTGCCTGAGCCCTTTCTGCAGGTCGCCTTTCTGACCTTGCCCGTAATCCCCCACCTCAAGATCACAGATAAAGGGCTTGTCGATGTGGATCGGTTTGAGTTGATTTCGTCTTAGCTCAAAGTGAATTGCTCGGAAATAATGGCCATGCCAGTCATGACGCTCAATTCAAACTGTTCGTTCAGAGTGACCTGAGCCTCGCAAACTCTTCAAGTCAATCGCAGAGCCACTCAAGATCAGAAGCGCACTACTTAAGGATAGTTTGAGCAGGTCTGCTCAGGGTCAACATGAGACCAAGTGCAGCTGTCAAACCATTTCAGCTGTGCCTCTGTATGCAGACCAGTTTTCTGAAAAAGCGGATGTTGTAAATTGAATGTCAGCTCTGCCATGATGAGCGGACTGGCTGCAGCAAGGGCACGAAGTCTCAAACGGGCCAACACCGGACCTCGGTGATGAGGTCCGCAACAAGCCTCAACCACGATAGGCGTACAGCTAAAGCTGGCCACCCCACGTCATTTCGCTCCGGCCTCGATCAAAAGCTGCCGCATGGCCGGGTCGACCACATAGAAAAGGGGCGTCTTGCCATCGTTGTCCACTCGATTGATGTCGGCCCCGGCAGCAATCAGCATTTTTGCCATTTCATAGTGCATTGCGTGTTGGGTCGCGGAAGAGATTGGGGGCTCGCCCGTGTCGTTGCCATGATTGATATCCGCGTGAGCGTCGATCAGCAATTTGCCCAGCTCGACGTCCCCGGAAAATACCGTGTAGTTGAGGGCTGCCTCGCGATTCTCATCTTCGATGTTCGGATCGGCGCCTGCGGCCAGCAGCATCTTGGCGATCTCGATGTTCTTGACGCCGAAGGCGGCAAGACTGACGAGCGGCGAGCGACCCTTCCTGTCTTTGGCATCGACCGCGGCTCCTCTCCCTATCAACAGCGCCACGATTTCCGCATGTCCCGAAATGGCCGCACTATGCAGCGGACGCTGGCCATCGCGATTTGGCCGCTCAAGGTCGGCACCCGCTTCAAGTAGGACAACAACCGTTTCGGGAGGTCCAAAAACTGCCGCAACATTGAGCGGGTAATCGCCGTGAACCTTTTCCTGCACATCCTCACCCGCCGCGAGAAGGCTACGGACCTGCGCCACGTCTCTTGCCTTCACCGCATCAGTAAGTTTCCCCGCCAGCCCTGGCGCGATTGTAGCTGCGGCGAAACAGAACATGATCAAGACAAGTACGGTTAGTCGTTTTGCGGGCACCATGGCATCACCTACATGCGGCAGGTTGGAGGCCCGACTTTCATCGGGTCTGGCCTGATCAATAACTATAAGGCCAACCTGTAGCCGTCGGCAACGCTGGCTGTGGCAATAGCAGCGACCATATGCGAAGCCGTGGGTGGTGCGGTTCTCAGAATGCGAAACATAGGAATTTGATGGGACCGGTAAATTTTAACATCGCCGCTACCGCTTCAACCCCGTTTTGGATCCCAATCGTCGCCCGGCTTGTCGCCGACGAGCGAGCCAATCCTGCGTACAAAGGCCAACATTATTGTGGCCATTGAAAGAGTGAGGGCGCCGGCGAATAGATGAACTCCCTGCCATGCCGGCACTACGGCGTTAACAAGAAGGATGATTGCGCTGAGACCATTTGCTATAAATGATAACCTGACTGGCCAAGACATGGGCTCACGGGCAACGACATGCCGACGGTGGACAGTGGTGGCCACTGTGCTCCCCATGATTATGGCCGCAAGCCCGCTTGAAACGGCCCAAAGGGTAGCGGTTCCCAATTCATAAAAGGAGGCCAAAGGCGGAAGAAGAGCCGAAATTGCAATCGCAAAGCCGAACGAGATAAAAGATGTGATCAGGTAGACGTCGAAATTCGACAACTTTCCGCCCATGGTCTGGCGCAGTAGCATGACCAATGCTGACACGGCCGTAAAAGTGACGGCAATCAGCGACAAGTTAAAGAGATAGGTTTCACCCGGCAGTTCCATGACTTTCTCCTCAGTTGGAACCAGGCAATTGCCTGGCATCGTAGAAATACGACGAACTGCGATCTCTCGCTTCCCTCTCAACCCCAGTTCCACATGGGGTCAAAGGAAGCACCGAATGGGGGACGAGTCCATGCGGGCAAAGATCCCTGCTATCTTTCAGCAGCTGGGAAAGTGTAAGGCAATTAGGCTCAGGTGTGCCCCAGCAGTGGAGGCTCAAGCTATTGTGAGTGGGATTCTTTCGAGCTACGCTACCGCCGAATTGGGAGAGCGGTGGCCCGTGGGCTGGGGGATATTCCAATGAAGTTGACTCTATTTGCTCTTTTTATCACAGCATTTGCCATTGGAACGGCTGAGTTTGTAGTTGCTGGCCTCCTACCCCAAGTCTCGGCGGACTTGGAGGTTGATATCCCCACCGCCGGTCTCCTTATTACGGTTTATGCAATGGGTGTCGCCATAGGGGGGCCTCTTATGACCGTGGCAACGGCCCGACTTCCTCGCAAGTCCGCACTGCTGTTGCTGGCGGCCCTATTCGTGAGTGCAAATCTTACCTGCGCAGTTTCAGGCACCTACCTTATCATGGTTGCGGGTCGTTTATTGGGAGCCTTCGCGCATGGTGCATTCTCGGGGATTGCCACGGTCGCCGCGGCAAGCCTTGTTCCAGAAAACAAGCGGGCCAGTGCAGTGGCGCTGGTCGCAGCAGGGATTACCATCGCAAACGTGCTTGGTGTTCCAGGAGGAACTGCGCTCGGGCAGGCGTTGGGTTGGCGTGCAACATTTTGGGCGATTTCGGCGGTCGGGGTGTTTTCGACACTCGCAATTGCCTTGTGGGTGCCGAGTGGAGGGGCTGGCAAGGCAATGGATTTGCGCGCCGAAGTTCGCGTGCTCGGACGGTTCAAGGTCCTGGCGGGACTCTTTATGTGTTTCCTCTTCACCGTCGGAATGTTTGGGCTCTTCACCTTCATTGCGCCATTACTCACTACGGTTAGCGGTATACCGACTGAACGTATACCTTTGATCCTTCTGTTGTTCGGCCTAGGGGCTACGGCAGGCGTGCTTTTTAGTGGGACACTGGCCGACTGGCGCCTGGACCTTTCGATCGGATTGATCTTTGCCACACAAGCGCTAGTTCACTTAGGTTTCGTACTTTTTGCAAGCAGCACAGTTGCGATCTATATCCTCATGTTCCTGCTAGGTTGCATGGGTATGGCTGCTGTGGCACCACTCAAAACCTTTATCCTCAACGCTTCACGGGATGCGCCAAGCTTCGCCTCCACCCTATCATCGAGTTCGCTCAATTTAGGGATTGCAGTAGGCGCAACGATTTGTTCTGCCGCGCTATCGTGGGGAATGGGGTATGCTCAACTGCCCTGGTTGGGCGTGGCTTGCAGCTTGGCCGGCTTGGCCGTTATCATGTTCGCTATGCGGCGCGACAGTATTGCTGCGAGAGTTTGAAAATTCTCAATCAAATTCGCAGTTGCATAGATGGCTAGCGCCAAAACAATATCAACGAAGGTATTTAAATCCCACCTGATGGATGGTCTCCACTTTCCGCTCCGGTTGAGATCACCGCCTTTTAAACACAGGTGTGGCGATGGATCCTTCCTGCATCATAAAAAGTGGCGCGCCTGCTCCATCCTCCGCAGCAGGCTAATTCTCTATTGTGCTCGGTAACGAAATATGTGCCGTCATCTATGAGCTGAGTGTCGAGGCCCATAATGGTCCGACTTGAAGCGATCTTCTCGGGTGTCAGAAATGGTTTTTGGTTCTCCGCGATGGCGGCAGCCATTGGGGCCTTGAGAGAATCGAGATCATTTCGCGCGGCAAAACGGTGCGAGAGGGCCTTCAGCATGGCATTTCCCAAAAGCAGAGCCGTCCTACCGAAATCCCCCTGCTGACGGACTCATTGGAGCAAAGCCCTTCATATTCAATAGAGTCTGACAAGGCTCATTCCCGTCGTCGGACAAAGTGCGCCAGGTCTGGGATTTCCGATATGGGTCATCCACGTCGGTTTGGCCATGTCCGCGCAAGGTCGGCTTACCTCCCCTTTAGCAGACCAATTATATGAAAAAGCTGACATTACAGATTGAACGTCAGCTATGTATCGATGAGCGGACAAGTCGCAATCTCGTCACGAGGTCTCAAACGGGCCAACATGAGAAGTCAGGTAGTCCTTGCGCTATGGCTGTTGTGCATTTGATAGCGGACAAATAATTGCAGAAAGCGGACAAAACCGATTGAATGTCAGCTTTGCAATG
>CAZHCO010000248.1:0-1467 GCA_964530965.1 uncultured Aestuariivirga sp.
TGTGGTCAGTTCAAAAGGCTCTCGACAACGAACAACACGTGGTTGAGCTGACTGGCGAACTCAAAATAGCCCTTCTGCAGCAAGTATTAAATAAGGGTCTCGACGGCGAAGTGCAGAAGGCGACTGACGTCGGATTGATACCGGAGAGTTGGTCCGTAGCGCGGCTCGGAGACCTGATGGTCGAAGATCCACAGAATGGCCTCTACAAACACAGTGATTTTTATGGCTCCGGAACGCCTATTCTGCGGATTAATGACTTCAGTAACGAAGGTGATATCGTGCCTATCCGGTTGTCACCCACACCCACTACGTGTAGTGGTCCACGTCGAGCCGGCTTGGCGGGGGTGGCATGGACGTTCTGGAGCACTACGATCGGTCATTTCCGCGATCGCTGCCCGAGTTTCAGCGGCTGTTCCCCGATGACGCGGCATGCGCCGCCTACCTGGAGCAGGCGCGTTGGCGCGACGGGTTCGTCTGTCCTCACTGCCAGGCGGCCGGAGAGCCGTTTCGCTTTGCCAATCGGCCCGGGGTTCTGCGCTGCCGCAAGTGTCGCCGCGACACTGGCCTGACGGCGGGAACGGTTATGGAGCGCACGCACACGCCGTTGAGCGTGTGGTTCTGGGCTGCCTATCTGGTCTCCAGCCAGACGCCCGGCATGTCGGCCACGCAATTCCAGCGCCAGATCGGGCTTTCGCGTTATGAGACCGCCTTCCAGATCCTGCACAAGCTGCGCGCCGGCATGGTTCGACCGGATCAGGACCGGATCGGTGGCAGGCCTAACGAGCACGTCGAAATCGATGAAGCCTATGTCGGCGGTCGAACGCGCGGCAAGGGTCGGGGCGTCACCGACAAAGTGCTGGTCGCCTGCGCTGTCGAGGTCCGCCAGCGCAAACCAGGCACCAAGCTCGACAAGCGCAAGGCAGGCCGTTACGCGGGGCGTGTCCGGCTCGCCATCGTCGCCGATCGCGGCGCCAATTCGCTTTGTGGCTTTGTCGAAAGCGCAATTACGCCGGGGACGCAGATCATCACCGACGACTGGAGTGGCTACGCCAGCCTCGGTCAACGCGGTTACGCGCACCTTGCCGTTGCCGAGCGGGGCGATCCCCGGGTGGCCGACGTATTTCTACCGATCGTTCATCTCGTCTTTTCCAACCTGAAGTCCTGGCTGACCGGCACCCATCATGGCGTCAGCCACCAGCATCTCCAGGCCTACCTCAACGAGTTCACGTTCCGCTTCAACAGGCGGTTCTACCCGTTCAATGCCTTCCGCTCGCTGCTCGGCATCGCCGGCGACGTCATCGCGCCGACCTATGCCGAACTCTACTCAGGCGAGTGGCAGCACCCTAGATGTAGTGGGTGTGGGTGACAACCGGATAGGCACGGTTTGAGCATTGTTTCAATGCCCCAACGCAAGGGCTTCCCAACATGGCATCCGTCGTAACCAACCTCACTACCACTCAGGTTGCA
>CAZHCO010000249.1:0-19081 GCA_964530965.1 uncultured Aestuariivirga sp.
ATGGGCTTCACCGAGTTCAACCGCGAGATCCCAGGCCTTGCGGGCGTGGGCAATGAGATCGCCATCGTGGCAATCCGTTTCATCGAGCGGAACCGGCGCGATGCGGACATCTTCATAACCAACCGCAGCACCATAGGCCGCGCGCCGGTGATTGCGCATCACACGCAGCATGTGGTCACGGTTCTTGGCATAGCCGGGAAACGGTCCAAGCTCTTTCGCCATTTCTGCCGACGTTGCATAGGAGATGCCAGTCATGATGGCCGAGAGCGCCCCGCAAATGGCGCGGCCCTCATGGCTGTCATAGGCAATGCCATTGGTCATCAGCAGCCCGCCGATATTGGCAAAGCCCAGACCCAGCGTGCGGTAGTCATAGGAAAGCTTGGCGATTTCCTTGGAGGGGAACTGCGCCATCAGCACGCTGATTTCGAGAACCATGGTCCACAGGCGAACTGCATGCTCGTATGACTCTACGTCAAACTTCGCCGTTGCCGGATTGCGGAACTGCAACAGGTTCAGCGAGGCGAGATTGCACGCCGTATCATCCAGGAACATGTATTCCGAGCATGGATTGGAGGCGCGGATTTCACCCGAAGCCGGGCAGGTATGCCAGTCATTGATAGTCGTGTGATACTGGATTCCGGGATCCGCCGAAGCCCAGGCCGCATGGCCAATCTTGTCCCAGAGCTCGCGCGCCTGCAAGGTCTTGGTCACCTTGTTGGTCATGCGTGCGTTGAGGTTCCACGTGCCGTTGGTTTCAACGGCGCGCAGGAATTCATCGGTGACGCGCACCGAGTTGTTGGAATTCTGGCCCGAAACGGTGCGATAGGCCTCGCCATCCCAATCCGTGTCATAGGCGTCAAATTCAAGCTCGGTGTAGCCTTGCTTGGCAAACTGAATGACGCGCTTGATGTAGTTGTCAGGCACCATGTTGCGGCGCGCATCTTTCACCGCGCGTTTGAGGGCAGGGTTCTTGTCAATCTCATAGCAATCATCGCCGGGGCCCTGGCAATTGACACAGGCCTTCATGATCGCAGCCAGATGCTTCTTGACGATTTTTGAACCCGTGACGAGAGCCGCTACCTTCTGTTCTTCTTTCACTTTCCAGTCGATGTATTCCTCAATATCCGGGTGGTCCACGTCAACTACCACCATCTTGGCCGCGCGCCGCGTGGTGCCGCCAGACTTGATGGCGCCAGCAGCCCGGTCACCAATTTTCAGAAAGCTCATCAGGCCGGAGGACTTGCCGCCGCCCGACAGTTTCTCGCTTTCGCCACGAAGGTATGAGAAGTTAGACCCCGTGCCCGAACCATATTTGAACAGGCGCGCTTCGCGCACCCAAAGATCCATGATGCCGCCTTCGTTCACAAGATCGTCCGCCACTGATTGAATAAAGCAGGCATGGGGTTGTGGATGTTCGTAAGACGATTTTGATTTGGTGAGCTTGCCCGTCTCATGATCCACATAGAAATGGCCCTGGCCCGGACCATCAATGCCGTAAGCCCAGTGCAGACCCGTGTTGAACCACTGCGGTGAGTTCGGCGCACACTTTTGTGTCGCCAGCATGAAGCACAATTCGTCAAAAAAAGCCCGCGCGTCTTCTTCCGTATTGAAATAGCCGCCCTTCCAGCCCCAATAGGTCCAGGTGCCGGCCAGGCGGTTGAACACCTGTTTGGAGCTCATCTCACCAATAACGCGCTGCTTTTCCGGCAGGCTTTCCAGCGCCGCCTCATCGGCGACCGAACGCCACAGCCACGAGGGAATGCTGGTCTCTTCCACGCGCTTCAGGCGGGCCGGAACGCCCGCCTTGCGGAAATACTTCTGCGCCAGGATATCGGCGGCCACTTGGCTCCACGACGCGGGGACCTCGATGTTTTCCAAACGGAAAACAATCGATCCGTCGGGGTTCTTGATTTCGCTGGTGGCCTGGCGGAACTCAATCTCCGCATAGGCATCCTGGCCGGATTTCGTATATTTGCGCGCGACGTGCATTGCTGTCCCTCGTTGTTTTTTCGTTTCGTTGCCGAGAGCGCACAACAATGCGCCCACGGAGCCTTCTTCACCCGTGTTTGACGTCACAAACCCCTGCCTGAGAAACGCAAATTCCTCAGATTGTTAGGCACTGATTTTGGTTTTTATACTCTTGGGAGAAGCGACCTTACTGTCGCGTCTCCGTCCCCACGGCCTTGATTGTTAAATTATTACACCGCTTACCGGACGTCAATAGCTAGTGTGTTAACAAAACCCTAACGCTATATGTTGTGTCCACAGCTTCATGCTCGCTGTGGATAACCAGATCATCATCCGATTCTGGGGGCAAGCTCAAGTGCTACTTGGGTTATTTGAGGGGGCCCACTGTGGAAAACTCGGACGGGCCAAAACCGTCAAGTCGTTAACCATGTTTTCAATCAAAATAAATTTACGGGCGAGCCTCGGCGGGAGACGGCAAAGCTGGCACTCGAATCGGCCCCATGACCAGCAAAACGACAAGCGCGACCGCCGTAATGGCGCCCATGACGATCCACGCCTCGTTGATGGCGGAGGTAACGCTCGCCTGTTCAATGACATCCATGATGCTCAAAAGGCCAGTGGGATCCTGCGGATCCGGCAGTTCGTCCGCCGTGAGGCCGAGCATGGCTGCCGCCTTTGTTGGATCCAACTTGATGAGATCCAGAATTTTATCCGCATGTTCGGGCCCGCGTGAAAACACAATTGTATCAATGAGCGCGATGCCAATGGCCCCGCCGAGATTGCGCGAAAGATTGAACAGGCCGCTGGCGTCGGCAATATGTTCTCGCGGAATGAAGCCGAGGGCAAAGCGGATCGGTGGCAGAATGCAGAGCGCCACGAATGCACCGCGCACAACTTGCGGCCAGTACATTTCATCATAGCCCGTGCTTATGGTCTGAAAGCCGCTCATCAGCAGGCCAACCGCAAAGGCAAAGAAGCCAACGGCTGAAAGCAGCCGCGCATCAACGAAGCGGTCGATTTGAACCACAAAAGCCGCGGTAACGAGTTGGGCGGTTCCTGTCACAAGAATAACAAGGCCGATTTCAAGCGGACCCATTCCACGGACAAACGCGAGGAACAGCGGCATCAAATACACTGAACCAAAAAGGCCTACACCCAGGATGAAACTCAGGATGCAGCCATAGGCAAGATTTCGGTCGCGTAAGAGAAAAAAGGATATAGCCGACTGTGGCCGGCGCACAGCCATGTAGGAGCAAATTGCGAAGATGACAAAGTAAGCAAACACCTGCGGCGCGAGCCAGCCTTGATCAGGAGCCTCTTTCAGGCCGACCAGAAGCGCCGCAAGGCCAATGGCCACATAAACGAGGGAAAGCCAATCCAGCGTTTTGAACAAAGACAGATGCTGCTGATACTGCGGAAGGCAGAAAATGCCTATCACCAATGTAGCGATGCCTGGCACCACATTGATCAGGAACAGCCAGTGCCACGTGTAGCTCTCCGTTATCCAGCCGCCGATAAGAGGCCCAAGCGTTGGGGCAAGCACGGCGAGCAACCCGCCGATTGTTGTTGCAATGGTTTGCTTCAAACCCCTTCCAAATAACAGGAAGATTGCTGCAAACACCAATGGAATCAGAACGCCACCGGCAAAGCCCTGCAGGACACGGAAGAAAATGAGCGAATTGAAGTCGAAGCTAAACGCGCAGCCAATGGAAGCGAGCGTGAAGGTGATAATGGCGCCAACAAAGAGCCAGCGGATTGTAAATATCCGGATGAGCAATCCGGTGAGCGGGATGGAAATGATTTCGGCAATGAGATAGGTGGTTTGCACCCAGCTCATGCGGTCCGCGCCGATTTTTAAAGCATCTTCAATGACCGACAGGGAGGTGACCACTACCTGGATATCCAGGATGGCCATGAACATTCCAACGCACAGCGCGCCATAACCCAGCCAAAGGCCAACCGTTGCAGGCGGTGGCAGAGTTTTAGTCGACTCCAAATCTTCCATCACCGGCCATGTTAGGGTGAAGTAAGCCAAAATATCACCTTAATTTGCTTGGCCCCCCAAGGCTTTCCCACAGAATCTTGCGATTTAACTTGTTGTAATCAAATAGTTCTAGACAGAGGCCATATCCTGCCCCCATTTGACGTGAAATCGCAGGTTTGAGACGAGCGTTAGCCCCAAGATATGGACCATCTCCAGCCCTACCTCGACTATTTTGCCCAGAATCCGAGCTGGGCCATTATTGTGGTATTCCTTATCGCTTTTGGCGAAGCGCTTCTCATTATTGGATTATTTGTTCCCTCAACCGCCGTACTCGTGGGTGCGGGCATTCTTGTGGGGTCGGGGCACCTGCCGTTCTGGCCCGTCTTTGCGGCCACCGCAATTGGCGCCATCGTCGGTGACCAGTTTTCCTATTGGGCAGGCCGCTTCTTTGGCGAGCGCCTGAAAAATCTCTGGCCTCTCAACCGCTATCCGCAGCTGGTGGCGCGCGGCGAAGAATTCGTCAGGAATCATGGGGGAAAGAGCATCGCTCTTGGCCGTTTTGTTCCCGGCGTTAAGGCCGTGGTGCCCGGCATTGTTGGCATGCTGGGCATGAGCCAGCTTTATTTTGTCACCGTCAATGTTTCATCAGGACTGGTTTGGACCGCCGCCCATGTCATACCCGGCATACTGATCGGGCAGGGCCTGGCACTCGCCGGTGAACTCAGCGGCCACCTCGGCTTTGTGCTGCTTGAGCTGTTGGTTATTCTCGCGATAGCCGGGTGGTTCATAAGGCTTTTCGCAGCTAGCGTTTCGCCCTACCTCGATCATGTTCTCGGGCGAATATCGGCCTGGTCGAAAACCCGGAACAGCCGCTCCCTGCACCGTTTCGGCCGCGCTGTTTCGCCGGAGAACCCGCGCTCGCTCCTTATCATATTCTTTATGGCTGTTCTGGTCCTTGCGCTCATTGCCTTTGTTGTGCTGGTCAGCGGCATGGTGGCCCGCGACGCCATTCCCAACACCGACCTTTCGGTTTTCAACCTGATGCGGGAAATCAGAAATGCCCCCGCCGATGAATTGATGATTCCCATTACCATGCTTGGTGATGGCTTCGTGCTCACCGCCATGATGGCCACAATAGTGGGCTGGCTAGTGTGGCGCAGGGCCTGGCGGGCGGCAATCGCCTCTACAACCATTTTTTTGGCTGGAAAACTTTTCGCTGTGCTTCTCAAATACGGCATTCAACGGCCACGGCCACTTGAGGACTACTCCGGTTCCGAAATTTTCAGCTTTCCGTCCGGCCATGCCACGATGGCCGCCATTACCTTTGGCATTCTTGCGGTGCTGGCGAGCCACGCCATGAACCGCTGGAGCAGGTCTCTGGTCTATGCCTTTTGCGGACTGATTGTTATCACCATTGCATACTCCAGGGTCTATCTCGGGGTCCATTGGTTGTCCGATGTCCTGGGCGGCGTAATGTTTGGCGGCGTCATGGTGGCAGCCTTTGGCGTTGCGATCGAAGCCATCCCGCCGCGCCGCATCCTGCCGTTGGGATTGCTTGGCGCAACCTTCATTGCCTTTGTGGCCGCCGGTGCCATGCATATCTCAGGCAATTATGATCAGGCGGAAAAATTCTACGCCGCTCCTGAGCAATCCTTTTCCATCACGCCAGCGGAATGGGAGACCGGGGGATGGTTGCAATTGCCCGTGCGCCGCATTGATCTCGCGGGCAAACCAGAAGAGCAATTTATCATTCAATGGGCGGGTTCACTCGAGAGCCTGCAGAAAGTCTTGGAAAGCCGCAACTGGGTCTATTCGCCGAAATGGACTTGGCGTGACAGCATTCCCTACCTTGATCCGAACGCGGTTCTCGGCGGTGTTGCCCCACGCCCGGCGCTCCATGCCGGCCTCAAGGCGAAATTGACGATGTCGCTTGCCCTCAACGGCGAATCCAACCGCCGTCTTGTCCTGCGGGCCTACAAAACCAATGCCACACTAAAAACAGGTATTGGCGGCACCCCGATCTTTCTCGTCAGCCTGACCCAGGAAAGCCTGCGCAGGAGCCTGCGGGCCTATGTAGTTCCAACCCTCGCGGCAGCAAGGGCCACACAAGTCGCGGAATTTGAGAAGGATATGATGCTGCCGCTGAACACGAGGATGGTGACGGAGCAACGCCCTGGTGACGGCGGCGAAGTGCGTTTGATCACGGTTCCCTAAGCCCAAATTGTCAGCTTTACGAACGCTTGCCATTGGGCCATATTCCGGCAAATTTTGTAGCCTCAGGCAGAATTTATGATGCATTTTCTTAAGCAGTTTTTTACCTGGTGGACCGGCCAGACCCTGGGAACCCGGTTCTTCACCTGGCGCAAAGGCGAACATGTGGGAAGCGATGAGGCTGGCAATCGCTATTACCGCGCCAAGTCCGCCATGCCAGATTCAATTGCTGAGCGCCGCTGGGTTATCTTCAACGGATACTCGGAAGCCTCGGCCATTCCGCCGGGCTGGCATGGCTGGATGCATCACCGGGTAGATACCATTCCCTCCGCGTCTGATACGCCAGACCGCGAATGGCAACTGCCGCACCAGCAAAATCTAACGGGCTCTACTGGGGCCTATCGCCCGCCCGGAAGCATTATTGGTGCCGCGCGGCCCAAGGCAGCCGAGCCCGGTTATCAGGCCTGGCGGCCAGAATAATCACAGCTTCATGACGCCATATTTTGTTGGTTGTTTCTGCTATTCTCAGACCCTTAGCTCTCAAGAATCAGAGGCGGACGGACATGAACAATTCAACGGTTGAAACCCTCATCGGCGCTGTCGTCATCGTGATAGCAGGCGCCTTTCTGACTTTTGCCTACAACACATCGGGCGTTGGGCAGAAAGGCTCAGGCTACCTCATCACCGCCGAATTCGACAATGTGGAAGGCGTCAATGTCGGCAGCGACATTCGCATGGCTGGAATCAAAATTGGTACTGTCACTGCCCAATCGCTTAACCCGGAAAACTTTCAGGCTCTCATTTCCATGAACATAGATCCTGCTGTGCAGCTCACCGATGATACCTCCGCCAAGGTCACCTCGGAAGGCCTGTTGGGCTCTAAATTCATTTCGCTCGAACCCGGCGGCTCCGAAACAAAATTGGCTGAAGGCGGGGTGATTACTTATACCCAGGGTGCGGTAGATATCTGGTCACTCATCAGCCAGGCGATGTTCGACAAGTCTGGCGCGAAGGCACCCGAAACACCGGAAGCACCGAAGGTTCAGTAGGTATGTTTCGACCCCTTGCCCTGGCTGCCGTTGCGGCCTTACTGCTGCCCAGCGCCGCCCATTCCGAACGAATCTCAAATCCAATAGCGGTGTTTACCGGCCTCGACAAAATTACCGGTATTACGACAACCTTTGAAACCAAGGTTGGCGAAGCCAAGCAGTTTGGCGGTCTCATTGTGAAGGCGGATGTGTGCTATTCCCGCTCCGCCACCGAGGAACCCAAAACCACCTCTTTCGTTGAAGTCGATGAAGTGCAGCTCGACGATTCTCTAAAGCGCGTGTTTTCCGGCTGGATGTTTGCCCAAAGCCCCGGACTCAATGCGGTTGAGCATCCCATCTATGACGTGTGGCTGATCAATTGCCGCGACCCATCAGCACCGCCGCCCGCCGTCGAAGAGATTCCCGATCTCTCAACCCTGCAAGAGCAGATCGAAGAAGGCGAGCCCCAGGATTAACGCAAGTGTGCGTAGTGGAGCACGCGCGAAGGGTCGTGGTCTTCGCTGAACTTCCGGAAGTCGGCGGAACCTTCAATCGCCGATGGCAGGAGCAAGCCATAGTCTGCCTTCGAAATGACGATGGCACCCAAGGTCTTGAGATGCGGGTTCATGAACTGGGCATCAAGCAGTTGAAAGCCTCCCGCGTTGAGCCTTGCGACCAAATGAACAAGGGCAACTTTGCTGGCATCCGTCGCCCTTGAAAACATGCTCTCGCCGAAAAATGCAGCGCCTATTTTCACACCATAAAGCCCGCCCACGAGCTTGCCATCCCTCCAGCATTCAACTGAATGGCAGTGGCCCATTTTGTGAAGCTGGCTATAGAGCTTGCAAATGCGTTCGTTGATCCATGTTGACTTGCGATTTTTCGTTTTGGCGGCACAGGCCTCGATGACCTCGGGGAAAGCCGTATCAACACGAACTTCATAAGTCTGCTTGCGCACCTGCTTCCGCAGCGAATGGGAAATGCGAAGGCCGCGCAGGGGAATAATTCCGCGCTCTTCTGGCTCAACCCAGTAAAGTGCCGTGTCCTCGGCCGATTCCGCCATGGGAAAAATCCCGGCTGCATAGGCCTTCAGCAAAATTTGCGGAGTGATCATCGTCATCAGCGCGCGTCCCGTCGGGATGGAATCATCCCGCCGAAAAGGACTCGCGCCAGATCAATATGCTGGAGCATGTCCTTGCCGCCAAACCGCTTCACACTTTGGCGGGACATGCTCTAAGCATCTCGCGCGAGATAATGCTCCAACCAATGGATGTCATAGTGTCCATCGATGATGTCGGGTTCGGTCAAAAGGCGCTGGAACAGGGGAATTGTCGTCTCAACCCCCTCAATGACAAATTCGCCTATGGCGCGTTTCAAGCGCATCATGCATTCGGTGCGGGTCTTGCCGAAAACAATCAGCTTGCCGATGAGGCTATCGTAATAGGGTGGAATGCGATAGCCCGCATAGAGAGCTGAATCGACGCGAACCCCAAGGCCACCTGGAAAATGGACGGCATCCACGCGCCCCGGCGAAGGCGTGAAGGTCTTGGCATTTTCCGCATTGATGCGGCATTCAATGGCGTGGCCGGCAAAAGTGATGTCACTCTGCGTGTAGAGCAGCTTGGTGCCATTTGCCACGCGGATCTGTTCCTGCACGAGATCGAGACCGGTGATCATTTCAGTCACCGGATGTTCAACCTGCAGGCGCGTATTCATTTCAATGAAATAGAATTCGCCGTTCTCATAAAGAAATTCAATGGTGCCAACACCTTCGTAGGAGAGGTCGGCCATGGCTTTCGCCACGCGTGCGCCGATCTGGTCGCGCTGGGCCGAGTTCAGGGCAGGGGAATGGGCTTCTTCCCAGATTTTTTGGTGCCTTCGCTGCAACGAACAATCACGCTCGCCCAGATGCACTGCATGGCCCTGTCCGTCGCCCAAGACCTGAATTTCAATGTGCCGCGGCAATTCCAGATATTTTTCGATATAGACTTCTTCATTGCCGAAAGCGGCCTTGGCCTCGGTCTGCGCCGTGCTCAATGCAATTTCCATTTCATCATCATTGCGCGCAACCTTCATGCCGCGCCCCCCGCCGCCAGCGGTGGCCTTTATGATTACGGGATAACCGATATCACGGGCAATGCGCTTGCCATCATCTACATTGGAAACACCACCATCGGAGCCCGGCACAACCGGAATGCCGAGCGCCTTTGCGGTGCGCTTGGCCTCAATCTTGTCGCCCATGGTTCGGATATTTTCCGCCGAAGGACCGATAAACTTTATGCCGTGTTCGGTAAGGATTTCAGCGAACTTGGCATTCTCCGAAAGAAACCCGTAGCCCGGATGCACGGCCTCAGCGCCAGTAATCTCGCAGGCCGAAACAATGGCGGGAATGTTGAGATAACTGTCGCGTGCCGGGGGCGGGCCGATGCATACGCTTTCATCGGCCAAGCGCACGTGCATGGCATCCGCGTCAGCAGTCGAATGAACTGCGACCGTCTGAATGCCAAGCTCCCGGCAGGCTCGAAGAACCCGAAGGGCAATCTCGCCCCGATTTGCAATGAGTATCTTGTCAAACATCGCTATTCGATCGTCACAAGGGCAGCGCCATATTCGACCGGATCACCATTTTCCACATGAATGCGGATAACCTTGCCCGCTACTGGCGAAGGAATTTGGTTCATGGTCTTCATGGCTTCAATAATCAGCAGCGTTTGGCCCTGCTTAACTTCCGCGCCCACTTCGATAAAATTTGGGGAGCCAGGTGCGGCAGCCATATAGATGGTGCCCACCATGGGAGATTTTACCGTTCCCGTATGTTCGGCGTCAGGCGCCTTGGCTGCTATGGGGGCAGGAGCTGCAACATGATGGGCTGGAGCCTGATGGGCAACCGTTGCAACGGCAGTCATGGCCCTGGACACGCGCACCCGCGATCCCTTTTGCTCTAATTCAATTTCAGAAAGCCCTGTTTCATTCAAGATGCCCGCCAGCGTCCGGATGAGATCCAGTTCCGGACTTGAGGATTTTGTCTGACCACGCGCTGGTGGCGTTTTTTTCGAGGGCATTCTGTTACCCCTTTCCCGTTGATTTTAGAATCTGCGCAAGTCCGTCGAGGGCCAACTCGTAACTTTGTCCACCAAAGCCGCAAATGACCCCGTGGGCAACTGGAGAAATATAGCTGTGATGTCGAAATGGCTCGCGGGCATAAACATTGGACAGGTGCACTTCAACTGTCGGTATGTTCACAGCCTTCAATGCATCGTGAAGCGCTACCGACGTGTGCGTATAGCCAGCGCCATTTATGATAATTCCGCAAGCCTTGCTCTGTGCCTCATGCACCCAGCCAATCAACTCACCCTCGGTATTGGTTTGCCTGAAAACAATCACCTGCCCAAGCGACTTGGCCTTGGCCGCGCAGCGCGCTTCCAGGTCCGAGATGGTTTCCTGGCCATAGATCTTGGGTTCGCGCAACCCCAGAAGATTTAAGTTCGGGCCATTCAGAATATAAATTGGTTTCATCTCGCTGCCATCAGAATCTGTATGGTTTGTCGTGTTATAGGCGGTCACTGGCGGGCAGGGAAGCGGGAGGCATCAGCAGAGTGAACAGCCACCCTTTGTACGAACTTCGTTAATCGCCGCGGTCAGCTCAGCTTGGGGCAGATAACCCGGAACCAGCCGGTCGTCGATAATGAAGGCCGGCGTGCCATTGATGGCAAGAGCCTGTGCCAAGTTGCGGTTGCGTAGCAGGATTTCCTGGGTAGCGGGATCTTCCATGTCCCTCTTGAGCTGGTCCATGTTCAGGCCAATGCCAGAGGCGATTTCATCCACTGAGTCCTTTGCAAGCTTTCCCTCGTGCTGAAACATAGCCACGTGCAGGTCCCAGTATTTCCCCTGCTTGATTGCTGCAATGGCGGCCCTTGCGGCATACTCGGAATCTTCCCCGAAGATCGGGAATTCCTTCATGACAAATCTCAAATCCTTGTCTGACTCGATTAAAGACACGACTTCAGGAAAACCCTTCTTGCACCAGCCGCAGTTGTAATCGAAAAACTCAACCATCGTAACTTTGCCATTGGGGTTTCCGGCGACAAAATCCGACTTGTCACGGAAAATCTGCTCGGCGTTTTCAACAAGCCCGCTCTTTCTCTGCGCGTCTTCCGCCAGTTTTTGCCTTTGCTCCAGAGTTTGACTCATTTCCTGCAGTATTTCAGGATTGGCCAATAGATAGTCCTTGATGATGGTTTCCATTTCCTTGCGCTGGCTGTCGCTGAATTCAGCGGCATTCGCAGTGAACCCAAGGCCCCACAAAAACAGGATCGAAAGCACTAGGGTTCTTATGGCAGGGCGCATGGTAATCCTCACTTTTCCGGCCTATTTGCCTGAAAGGGTAGCTTGGGGTCAACCTTACTCTTTGTTGGCAAAGTTAAGGATGTCGTTGGCCCGGATCCATTCAGGCGTGCCGCGTTTGAACTGTCCGATCACACGCTTTGCCTTCTCGGCTGCCAGTGCCGTATCGCCTTGCATCATGGCAGCCTCGGCAGTTGCCAGTTCGGCCCGGGGCACATCATTCAGGTAACCATAGGCGAGAGCCGAATACTTATAAATATCAACTGAATCGCGCTCGGTTTTCTTGGCCAAGGTCAGCAGATTCAAGGCTTGCCTTATATTTGCACGGTTTTCCGTTGCGATCAGGGCCTGCGCATAGAGAATCTGGATGAGCCCGCTATTGGGCAACAATTTGTTGGCCTGTCTGAGGGGACCTATGGCTTTGGCAGGCGCGCCGCCTTCAAGCAGGGCCTGGCCCTTGAGTTCCCAGAAGTAAGGATCCTCGGGAACATCTCGAATGAGGCTGTCGATGAGCGGGATGGCATTCTTGGTGTCACCCTTGCGGAACATGGATATCGAGCGCGCATAGCGCGAAGGCAGGCTTTTGTCGTTTGAGGGATAGCGCTGAAAAACGAACTGGGGCGATTGCATGAAACCAGCCAGCTTGGCCTGCATCAATTGGTGGCGCAACATCAATTGGGGCGCATCATCCTTGTCAAAGAATGTGGATTTCTTGGCTTCCAATTCAAGGTTGCGAATTCTCTCAAGAGGCATGGGGTGCGAAAGCAGGTAGGGATCGGCGTTTTCCAGCGACGCCAGTGATTCATTGGCAAGCGTCTGGAAAAGCGTCAACATTCCCTTTGGCGATTGCTCTGTCGCTTTCATATATTTCAGGGCCGCCTGATCGGCGGATGCTTCCATGTCGCGCTGGTAGGAAAGCAGGTTTCTCTGCGCCAGCCCTTGCGACCCCAGCACGATTCCCTGTCCTGCTTGGGATGCGCCGCTTTGGCCTGCGGCGGCGCCGCCCACAACGGCAGCAACCCCAACCAGCGTTCCGATAATCGATTGAACACTGGCCCGGTCAAGCTCAATGCCCATACGGGCCAAATGACCACCGGCAATGTGGCCGGTCTCATGGGCCAGGACGCCGATGACTTCATTTGGCGTTTCGGTTCGCGTCAACAGGCCCGTATGAATGAACATGCGTTGGCCGCCGGCAACGAAGGCGTTAATCTTGTCATTATTGATGATGTAAACTCGCACCGCCGATGGATTCAGCCCCGCCGCCCTGAATATGGGCTTGGAGTAAAGCCGCAGCAGGCCCTCGATTTCCGCATCGCGGATGAGCGGAAGCGATGGCCCTCGCGGCTTTTTTTTGGTGGCAGCAATGCTTTCGCCAGCGAGACCCCCGATGGACATCAGAATGGCAAGGCAAATGGCTGTTAAATTACGAATCATGACTCACTCAACAGGTGGAATCCAAGCCGCCAACGCGCTGCAACAGACAAGGGCTGTTTCCCGGTCAAATGCGGCGAGTTTGAGGCCCATAATTGCTAGCTGCGTTTGCTCCACCAACCGGCCTTGGCCTTTGGTGCTGCTTCCGCAGCAGTCACCGTTGCTGCCGGCGGTTGCCATTTGCGTGGCTCTACCGGTTGAGCGACAATTTCCTGGATGGCGATGACCGGTGCTGCTTGACGCTCCGGTTGTGGCTCGCGAGGTTCATCCGCTTGCGCCACATGGCCATTGCCTTCGGCTTCGCCACCACCGCGGCCATTCCTGTTGCGCCCGTTTCTGTTGCGCCCCCAGCGGTCCCGCCGACGCGAAGGGCCGCGCTCACCACCCACTTTTTCGGCGGTTTCGTCGGGTCCCGCATCCGAATTCACCTCTGCAAGTGAAGCGGCATCTTCGCGATGGATGTCATCACGTTCAGTTGATTGCTGCGGCGAATCGGAATCCCCGTCAGAATCTTCAGCAGTTTTTGCCCGGGGCTGATCATCACGATCGCGTCCTCCGCGCCTGCCACCCCGACGCCCGCGTCTGCGCTTTCTGCCCCGTTGTGAGTCAGAACCATCTTCACCGCCTTCCGTTTCGGGTGATGATTCAGACTGAACTTCTTCGGTCTCCGCCTCGGATTCAACATCTGAAGCGCCATCGTCCACTTCTGCATCGTCTTCGAATGCCGAATCGATTTTGACCGGTGCCGCTACAACCTTGCGGACTGTTATGGCCCGTTCCCCGGCACGCTCGATAACGGCTTGCGAACCTTTGACCTCGTCGCTCGGCACGATGAAGACGGAAATTCCGTAAGCCTGTTCGATGGCCAAAAGATTGTCGCGCTTCTCATTGAGAACATAGGAGGCAACTTCACGCGTGCACTTCACGGTGAGATGCTCAGCCTTGCGGTTGATCAGATGTTCTTCAATCGCGCGCAGTACGGAAAGTCCGCAGGAAGAGATTGATCGGACAATGCCGCGCCCCTCACAATGCGGACAGGGTCGCGATGAACCTTCGAGCAGGCCCGGCCGCAATCTTTGCCGCGACATTTCCATGAGTCCAAAATGACTGATCCGACCCACCTGAATGCGGGCGCGGTCATTTTTGAGGGCTTCCTTCAGCCGCCGTTCCACCGCGCGGTTGTTGCGGTTCTCTTCCATGTCAATGAAATCGATGACCACGAGACCCGCAAGGTCACGCAGGCGCAGCTGCCTGGCAATTTCATCGCAGGCTTCAAGATTGGTCTTAAGCGCCGTGTCTTCAATGTTGTGCTCGCGCGTGGCTTTGCCGGAGTTGATGTCAACGGAAACCAGCGCTTCCGTTTGGTTCATGACGATGTAACCGCCCGAAGGCAGCGTAACCGTAGGCGAATAAAGCGCGTCCAGCTGCGATTCTGTTTGGTGTTTTGAGAAGAGCGGGCGCGTGTCCTTGTACAACTTTACGTTCTTCGCATGCGAAGGCATGAGCATTTTCATGAAGTCTTTTGCTTCACGATAAGCCGCTTCGCCCTCGACAAATACCTCATCAACATCCTTGGTATAGAGATCGCGGATGGAACGCTTGATCAGGCTGCCCTCTTCATAGACAAGGGCAGGGGCCGTTGAATGCAGGGTAAGATCGCGCACATTTTCCCAAAGGCGCATGAGGTAGTCAAAATCGCGCTTGATTTCTGGCCGCGTACGTTGGGCGCCAGCGGTGCGGACAATCAGTCCCATGCCTTGCGGCACTTCAACATCGCGGGCCACTTCCTTGAGGCGACGGCGATCACCGGCATCGGTGATCTTGCGGGAAATGCCACCGCCGCGTGCCGTATTCGGCATGAGAACGCAATAGCGTCCGGCCAGTGAAAGATAGGTCGTGAGCGCCGCGCCCTTGTTGCCGCGCTCTTCCTTGACTACCTGCACCAGAATGATTTGGCGGCGCTTGATGACTTCCTGAATCTTGTACTGCCGGCGCGGCGCGCGGCGCGGACGCCGGGGAACTTCTTCCAGCGCGTCTTCAGCGCCGACCGATTCAATTTTTTGGCTTTCCGCATCTTCTTCTACGGTTTCAACGCCGTTGCCGGTATCGCCCAACGCGGGAGCTTCCTGGACCTGGGTGTCGGCTTCCGCCGAAGCTTCTTCTGGCGCCTGTTCTTCAGCGGCATCTTCCAGTTCTACAACTTCCGATGCGAGTTGCGGTTCCTCTGAAGCCTGCAAGGACTGCGCCTCACCTGAAGCTTCAGCCTCGTCGGCGTCATCTTCCCGTTCATTGGCGTCATCTTCCTCCTGCTCGCGCAGCAGCGCCTGACGGTCGGCAACCGGAATCTGGTAGTAGTCGGGATGAATTTCCGAGAAGGCGAGGAAGCCATGGCGGTTGCCGCCATACTCCACGAAGGCTGCCTGCAGTGACGGCTCAACCCGCGTCACCTTGGCCAGATAGATGTTGCCTTTTAGCTGCTTGCGGGCAGCGCTTTCAAAGTCGAATTCCTCGATGCGGTTTCCGCGAACCACGACAACGCGGGTTTCCTCGGCATGTGTAGCATCGACGAGCATTTTGCTGCCCATATTTTTATATCCTCTGCGGCAGCTGGCGGTGAGGCTTCGAAGGTCCCATGTCCGGACTTGAGAAACCAGACGGCCCGACGGGCCAGCCTGCGCGAAAGGGGCCCGACCCATGTCACGACCTTGTGCGATGCGAACGGCTCCGCGCTGACTGTGTTTCCAGCGGCTAGAGGCGCAATCGAAAAGTCCTGGACCATGGCCCTCATTGATCTTTGTTCAGGCCACCACGGTCTGAACGGTTAAACTCATTAGCGTGCCCGGGCGGATGTCCTTTGCCCGTGAAGCTCACAAGGCTCCCGACTTGGGAACCTCACCTAGACGTGACATGAAGGGGTGAACCAGCCGGTTCTCCGGACCTCTCAGTCACGAAATTATTGCTCTTGCAACCCAAACGATTGAATCGAGTCTGCCGAAGAGACCCTTTATCTTTAGGGAGGCCAGGCCGGAATTGCAAGCTCGCGTGTGTCAGTTTGATGAAATCCGCCCTCGGAAACCTTGGGTTAACCATGGCCCCGCTAACCTTTTGGTAATTGGGTCAGGACACGATGATTGCACTGCACAACGCTTTGGATAGGCTGGAAATGGGGCGCGGATTGCGCCACATGCTGCTGCCTGTTATGTGCATTATATGCGTGTTTTTCATAGCCTTGCCGGAATCTCTGGCGGCCGGTGATGCTGTTGCAACTGGAACAAGAGTGGGCGGCGATGCAACCCGCACACGATTCGTGGCTGACGTCTCCAAAACCGTGAGCTACAGCGTTTATGTCCTTCCAGACCCCTACCGTGTCATTATTGATATGCCCGATGTGACATTTGACCTGCCGCCTGGAATTGGCCGCAAGGTGCGGGGCCTGGTATCCGAGTACCGCTATGGCCTGGTGGAGCAGGGAAAATCGAGAATTGTGATTGATACCCTGGGGCCGGTATTGATCGAAAGGTCCTTTCTAGTTGAACCCCAATTGGGCCAACCGGCGAGGATCGTTGTGGATATTGTGAAGACCACCGAGGCGGCCTTCGTCAGGTCTTACAATTCCGAGCAGGCCAAGAACCAGCAGGGCATTGCCGAACTTTCATCCGTTCCTGTTACCCCGGCTGAACCGAAGAAAAAAATTGTGCTGGCAAACAAGGTTGGCAAGAAAATCATCGTGCTCGATCCCGGCCATGGCGGCATCGATCCCGGCGCAGTAGCCCGAATGGTACAAAGGAAAAGGACGTCGTCTTGTCTTTTGCGTCAGCCTTGCGCCGAGCCCTGGTCGCCACAGGCAAGTATGACGTGGTGCTGACACGAAATGATGATCGCTTTATCAGCCTGAAAAATCGCGTGAGCGTGGCCCGGGAAAAGGAAGCTGACCTGTTCCTCGCCATTCATGCCGATACCGTAAGGGGCAGGGATGCCCGTGGCGTCACCATCTATACGCTTTCAGACAAGGCCTCGGATGCGGAAGCGGAAGCCCTGGCAAAACGGGAAAATCGCGCCGACATTATCGGCGGATTGGACCTGGAGGCGGAGACAGAAGAAATCACCGATATTCTGATTGATCTTGCCCAGCGTGAGTCAAAGAACCATGCCATGTTCTTTTCCAAGAAAGCCGTAACCCAACTGAAGCCCTTGACCCTCATGACCGGCAAGCCCCTGCGTTCTGCCGGCTTCATGGTCCTGAAAGCCCCCGATGTTCCTTCAGTTTTGCTTGAACTCGGTTTTCTCTCCAGCAAGTCCGACGAAAAATTGCTCACCTCCGCCGCCTGGCAAACAAAAATCGCCAAGGCCTTTGCAATCGCGATCGACAACTACTTTGCCACCGAAGTGGCCTCTAAGGCCAATTGAACTAGCCCTCAACCGGACGAAGGAATGTGCGCTCCTCGGACAGAATGAATTTCTCGGTTTGGGCAAATGCGAAATTGGCGAGGCTTTCTTTGTCCACCCTGAGCTGTGTCCGGTAGGCTTCATAGGCTGCCAAACTGCTGCACGAAATCAAAGCCCAGGCAATGTTGTTTGTGCCTTCATGGGGCATGAAATAACCAAGCAGATCACCGCCACAGCGCGGAATAATTGTGCTCCAGGCGCGCGCATAGCGTTCAAACGCGTCCCGTTGGAAGGGATCAATCACATAGCGGATTTGAACTGTAACAGTCATCGGATTTCCTCTTTCATGAATTTGTTGATTTCAGCGTAGGGCACCGCTTCACGGGCAAAATCAAATGTGCCCAACTCTTTCATTTCAGTGGCCGCACGCATGAATGCACCAAGCGCTGCCCGGCTCAAGGAGGAACCGACGCTCACACGCTTCACTCCCGCATCGGCAAGTTGCTTGAGCGAGAAAGAGGGCCCGCTGAGACCGGCAACAACATTCACCGGGCGATTGACAGCTAAACAAACTTCGCGGATCGCCATTAGGTTCGGAAGGCCTGGTGCGTAAAGCACGTCCGCCCCAGCTTTCTCAAAGGCCTGCAAACGAGCAATTGTGTCCTCCAGATCAGGCCGCCCGTGGAGAAAATTTTCCGCCCGTGCTGTCAACGTGAAGTGAATGTTTTGCGCACATGCCGCTTCCACCGCCGCAGAAATTCGCTCAACCGCCAAACTGAGATCATAGATTGGCTTGTCCCTATCCCCGGTCGCGTCCTCAATCGAACCGCCAACGAGGCCAACAGAAACTGCAAGCCGGATTGTTTCCGCGACTTTCTGAGGTGAATGTCCAAAGCCGTTTTCAAGATCAGCCGACACTGGAAGATTGGTCGCGTCAACAATTGCCCGGGCGTTCGCCAGAGTTTCCTCGCGGGTGACAGCACCATCACTGCGGCCAAGAGCAAAGGCCAACCCAGCGCTGGTCGTCGCCAATGCCTCGAATCCTAATTGGGTAAGGATTTTCGCCGTCCCCGCATCCCAGGGATTTGGAATGATAAAGGCGCCTGAACGCGCGTGGAGGGCGCGAAATGCAAAGGCTTTGCCGACTTGATCAGACATGGGCAGGGCTCCTCATAGGGTTGATATGTTCTAAGCCACACGTACCATTTGATGTTACGGTGACGAACGTAGCATGCTCGATGAGTGGCATGTTATTGCACTAATAAAGTGTCGGAGATTGCCCATGGTTCATATCGTCAGCTTCGCCGAGATTGGAGCGCTCGTTGGTGACCCGGCGCGGGCCAACATGCTTGAGGCCCTGATGGACCGCCGCGCACTGACCGCAAAGGAGCTGGCATCGTTGGCAGGCATTACACCCCAGACCGCCAGCGGCCATCTTTCCAAATTGCTCACGGCCGGTCTCATCATCATGGAGCAGCACGGCCGCCACCATTATCATTCGTTGGCTTCGGCTGAGGTCGCGCGCATGCTTGAAGGCATGCAACAGGTCGCCTCGACCCAGAATATCACACATGCCGGTCGCACCAGTCGCACCGGCCCGCGCGATGCCGCAATGCGTGTCGCCCGTGGTTGCTACGATCACATGGCGGGTACCTTGGCCGTCAGTATTACCGACGCGATGTTGGGCAGGGGACAAATTGAATTCGATGGCGATGGCGGCAGCGTG
>CAZHCO010000250.1:0-4918 GCA_964530965.1 uncultured Aestuariivirga sp.
CGCATGAATTGACATCGCGGAATTGGCGCGCATAGTATCAAGTGCCTTCGTCACCTACGGAATATCAAGCGCTTTCCAAAAATCAGAAAGCAAAATCACCGGTGACTTTGCAAGAAGAATTATAACCCACTGGGAGGATCCTCAATGAAGATTGAACTTTATAACCGGATGGTCATGAATCGCCGGACCTGGCTTAAAGGTTCGGCTGCCGTTTCAGCCGCAAGCATGGCTGGTGCGCTGGGTACGCTGACGACAACAGCGCAGGCCCAAGATAATCTGCGCGCGCAGATGCTGCAAATTCCCGGCGTCAACAAGGGCTCGCCGACTGACGCCGATTGGCAGAAGGTTGGTGAACTGTGCCTGGGCCCTACTAAGGAAAACGTCAAGGAAGGCGAGTTCAAGGGCGTCGAGCTCACGTTCATGGGCATCAATAACCAGAACCTGCACAATCTGCTGTTCCGCGGTTTCCTCAAGCCGTGGGAAACCTACACGGGCGCCAAGATCAACTGGATCGACCTTGCCCAGGCCGACTACAACCCGCGCCTTCAGCAGGCGATTGCCACTGGCACGGTTGACTTCGATATCCTTGAAATGGGAGCGCCCCTGGAAGGCGATGTTTGCGGCAAGGGCCTTGCCTCCGAAATGCCCGACTGGGTCAAAAAGCAGATCGATATGGACGACTACGTCGGCTATCTCAAGGCGCCGGTCGGCACTTGGGGCGGCAAGACCTATCGCATTTCCATCGACGGCGACTGCCACAACTTCAACTACCGCACCGACTATTTTGCCGATGCCGACCTTGCTGCCGCCTGGAAAGCTGAAGGCCACGAGGGCGACTGGGCGGTGCCCAAGACCTGGCAGAAAGTTCAGGAAGTTACCAAGTTCCTCAAGGGCAAAAAGATTGGCGGGCAGGATGCTTACGGCTATTTGGATGCACCTAAGGGCTGGGGTGGCTTCGGCTTCTACTTCCTGGGTTCGCGCGCCACGGCTTACGCCAAGCATCCCGACGACAAGGCCTGGCTGTTTGATCCCGACACGATGAAACCGCGCGTCAACAATCCGGCCTGGGTGCGCGCCATCCAGGATGTGATTGATGCGCTGCCGTCGGAGCCAGCTGATCAGCTCAATGCCGATCCTGGCGTTACCTGCTTCTCGCAGTTTCTTGGCGGTACAGGGTCAATGTTAGCCTGGTGGGGAGATGCCGGTTCGAATGCAAAGACCAACGACAGTTCTGTAGTCGGCGAAGTCGTTGGGTTTGACATTCTGCCCGGTTCGGACGACGTCTACAACGCCAAGACCGGTGCCTGGGACAAGCTCGCCAGCGGACCCAACTTTGCGCCGAACATGGCTTATATCGGCTGGGGCGTCTATGTCATGGCCCGCGTCGATAGCGACCCGGCCAAGCAGAAGGCGGCCTGGAGTGCTGCGGCCCATATCGGCGGCAAGGACTTGTCGCTGTGGTGCGCAGCCTATCCGTCGGGCTTCCAACCCTATCGGCAGAGCCACTTCGACATCAAAGAATGGGTTGCCGCGGGTTACGATGAGGCGTTCATCACGTCGTATCTCAAGTCTGAGGCCGACTCCTACAACCATCCCAATGCGGCCATTGAACCGCGCATTCCAGGAATCTTCCAATATTACAGCGTTGCTGAGGATGAATTGGCGAAGATTTTCGCAGGCAAAGCCACTGCGCAGGAAGGCGCAGACGCAATAGCTGCGGCGTGGGAGAAGATTACCGACACTATCGGTCGCGACAAGCAGATCGAACTCTACAAGGCCTCGCTCGGCTAAAAGCGCCGACCTGCAGAGCTAGTTACAAAACCGCAACTGGTGGCTAACATGCCACCAGTTGTATTTTTAATTCGAGCGACCGAACCCAACATTCCATGCAAAATTCACACACGGCAGCAGCCGGACAGCAAATTGAGATTAGTGCGCCGCTCATTTCCGTTGCGCGTCAAAACGCCGGACGTGGTCTAATCTTTGCCGCGTCGCTTGGCCTTGCCGCCGTCATTGTCATGCAAAGTTTTTATGCGGCAGGCACGATAACGACAGGTTTTGAAAATTGGCGGCCTGTGCTCTATGCCTATGTTCTCTGGGCGGTGGCCCTTGGTGCGGGGCAAGTGATAATCCGCGGTGAGGCCGGTCACCGTGCGCTGTTTCTATTGCCTGCCCTGCTGTTTACTATTGTCATGGTGATCTTCCCCACCTTCTTTGGAATTTACATCGCCTTCACGGATTGGAATCTCAGCGCTTTCGATCCGCCGAAGTTCAATGGGCTTGATAACCTCCGCACCCTGATCAACGACGCGTATTTCTGGAATGCGCTGCTCAATATGGTTTATTATATCCTTGGCGTGCTGGTACAATACACAATCGCCTTTGGCCTTGCGTTGCTGCTGAATGCAGAAATCCGGGCACGGAAATTTTTCCGCGTGGCCTTTCTGCTGCCCTTCATGCTGAGCCCCGTGGCGGTAAGCTGGATGATCGGCAAATCGCTGATGGAATTCCGTTTCGGGCCGCTTTCCACACTCATGCGCCACATTGGCTGGGATACTCCCGCCTTCTTCGCTACGCCGTGGATCGCCCGTCTCAGCATTATCGCCCTTGATGCCTGGGTGTGGATTCCCTTTATCATGATCCTGCTGCTCGCTGGCCTGCAGGCCTTACCGAAGGAAGTTCAAGAAGCGGCCAAGGTTGATGGCGCAACACCCTGGCAATCATTCTGGCAGATTTCCTTTCCATTGATGCTGCCTGTGAGCGTGACGGCCATTGTTCTCCGCATCATTTTCCAACTCAAGCTCGCCGATATCGTGATCAACACCACATCCGGCGGGCCTGGAGGTGCAACCGACACGGTTTCCAGTTTTGTCTACCGTGAATACCGGGAACGCTCCAATGTCGGCTACGGCACCATGATTGCCGAAGTCTACCTGATCATCATCATTGTCTTTATTTCCCTGCTGCTGAAATTCGTGAGCCGCTGGATGCAGAGGGAAAATAACCAATGACACAGACCACGGACAGCACGCTGCAATTCAAATTTGTGAGCAGCCGTCTTCTTATTTACGGCGCGCTGCTTCTGTGGGCCTTCGTATGCCTGTTTCCGATTTACTGGACGATCAGCACATCTTTCAAGACTGCGGTGAATGTGACGCAAGGCGACATCATTCCCTGGGTCGGGCGCTTCCAGCCGGATTGGAAGGGCTGGCGCTCACTCGGTCTTTCGCCCGATACGATCGGCGAAATTTCGACGGTGCGCGACGAGTTCCTGCTGCGTTTCAGAAACAGCGTGCTGGTATCGGTTGGCGCCGCGCTGCTAGCAGTGATCATCGGCTCGCCTGCGGCCTACGGCCTTAGCCGCTTTCAATACAGGTTCGGGCCGTGGCGGAACAAGGACATTTCATTCTTCTTCCTGTCACAACTTATTCTTCCACCCGTGGTGTTGGCTTTGCCGTTTCTAGTGCTCTATAAGGAGCTGGCTTTGCTCGACAGCATTATCGGGCTCATTCTCATTTACACGCTGACGGTGCTGCCCATTGTGATCTGGATCATGCGTGACCAGTTCGACACAATACCAACTGAACTTGAACAGGCCGCACTGGTCGATGGCTGCACCGTATGGGGCGCCTTCTTCCGGATCATTCTGCCCATCGCCCTTCCCGGCATGGTGGCGGCCTTCATTCTTGCCGTGGTGCTGTGCTGGAACGAGTATTTCTTTGCGGCCCTTCTCACCAGCACCAATGCCAAAACCATTCCGGTCATGGTGGCGAGCCAGACGGGCTCGCAAGGCATCAGCTGGTGGTCCATGGCGGCGCTGTCCACGGCGGCGGTCATGCCCCTTGTTCTCATCGGCATTTTCCTTGAGCGCTTTATCGTGAAAGGGTTGACGGCGGGTGCCGTAAAGTGATCTTAAGTAAAATGACCCAACCTGACATAACCCCAAACCCGCAGGCCAAAAATGTACAGATTTGACCAGAAACTCTCCCGTATCCTTAAAGGCAAATACAAGCGCAGCGACTTCATCATTGCGGACGCCAAGGATGGCGACATGGGGCCGAGCATTCCCGGCTGCGGGCCGAAGCGAAACAAGGACGGCAGCTCGACGCGTTTTGTGACCCGGCCGGAATTTCTGGAAAATATCAGCGCCATCGTTAAGCAGGATATCGTCGACATAATGCTGCTCTCGGCTTCCAATCTGGAGGCGCTGGCCGACAAGGGTGTTTTCAAGAAGAGTGCGGTCAAACCCGCCATCCGCGCCAATGACACGACGGATATCTGGGTGGTGCGGGGCGCTGATTATTCCAAGCAGCCCAGCCGCCCCTTCCGCACCGCGTCGCTCTCGCGCGTGAAGAAGAATACGGACCTCGGGCTTTATTCGATCACCTTCAACAATGACCTGTCCCATGACTACGCATCGCTTGAGCATTTCAGCGCCTTCCGCGAAGACGCCGCCGGCCACGAGTTCAAGTACTTCCTGGAAGTGTTTAATCCGAATGTCGACTGCCGAATCGATCCGGCGCTGATGCCCCATTATGTCAATGACTGCATCGTGCGTTGCCTTGCGGGCGTCACCAAGGCTGACCGCCCGCAGTTTCTGAAGATCGCTTACAATGGGCCGAAGGCATTGGAAGAGCTTGCCTCCTTCGACCCCAGCATTGTTGTGGGTGTTTTGGGCGGCGGGGCCGGCACGACACGCGACTGTTTCGAGCTTTTGATCCAGGCGGAAAAATATGGCGCCCGCGTCGCGCTCTTCGGCCGCAAGATCAATCTGGCGGAAGATCCTCTCGCCATGGTCTCCTTCATGCGCGAAGTGGCAAGCGGCAATATTCAACCGCTCGAAGCGGTGAAGGCCTATCATGGCAGCCTGCAGAAGAGCGGCCTTGCCCCGAGCCGAGCCCTTGCAGCCGACAGCGAG
>CAZHCO010000251.1:0-1663 GCA_964530965.1 uncultured Aestuariivirga sp.
CACATAGACAAACTGCCGCACTGCCTCGTCGAGGGGAGTTTTCAAGCTGAGAACCGCTGAGGTCATTGGTGGGATGGCCGAAATAGAAACCACATATAGGTGGGGGGCGACAGGCGCTGTCGTTTCCCATGCCCCCGTGGCGTTCACGTTCGGTGTCGTAAAGAGCGTGGTGGTGGGACGTACGAGAGGAGACTTGACGCTCATACGGAATTTTGTGATGCTCTGGTCCGTCGTATTTTCCAGGAGAAATTTGCTCACGACCCAGGCCTGCGGATCAGGGGTCTTAGCGCGGCCTTTCGGCAGTGCCTGCTCGATTCGCCGGAGACTGCACTCGGACACTAGGTTCCGATTTTCATAAAAATACGTCTTGGTGTTTCCCTCCAGCAGAAAGGCACGTTCATAGGTGTAGAAGGCTACGCCGACATGGATAGGGGTTGGCTTGAACCAGGACACAACCAAAGGGACGAGAAACAATACCAATGCGGCTGAGAATCCAACGATGACGACCTTGTTGAGGCGACTTTGCCGCCCAAACCACCTCCACCATTCCTTCAGCAGAATCATGCCGGTTCACTCCTGTTGGTTTCATTGATGGCCGGCAGGGGAGCGCAAAGTCAAGCAATGACCATCGGCCGCCGTGAAACGTCGTTCGTCGTTCGACACAGAGGCTCTCGACGGGTGAAGCGTGAAGCGCAGGACGGAATGAGTGTGTCTGTATCGTCGCATGCGAGATACGTTTCACGAGGGAAGAGCTTTCGTGACGAACCGTTATGAAAAATGCGGGCTAGCATGGGCCGGGAAGAAAATTGACGAGTGGAGGAACCCGGTGCTAGAATCCCCAGCGGGTATCACCTGCTAGTTTAGGCCGGTTGCTGACATTACCGATACAGATTGAAAAGAAGGTAACTTCTCAGGTAGATAGGCTGAAGGCTGTTGGGGTGGGCTTCTTGCGCAACGAGGATTCATCTCTGCTTGAACCTAAGGTTGTAGAAACCGAGAGGGTGTTGAATGGCTTGGTTCGTGCTTTGCGAAATCATCTATAGCCTTCAGCCTTCAGCCTGAACACCTGAGTAGTTACAAAAGAAAGAGAGAGAGGAATGGCCGTTCCACTTTCCCAGATGGCTACTGTTACGAAGTATGTGCTCGCCCAGAAGCTGAACCGGGTGAAGCGGTATCCGCTCGTATTGATGCTGGAACCCTTATTCCGTTGCAATTTGGCCTGTGCCGGCTGCGGAAAGATTCAATACCCGGATCATGTGCTGGATAAGCGGCTTACGCCTGAGCAGTGCTTGGCCGCGGCAGAGGAATGCGGCGCCCCGATCGTCAGTATTCCCGGTGGCGAACCGATGATCCATCCCGAGATGCCGGCGATTGTCCGTGGGCTGGTTGCGCAGCAGCGGTACGTGTATCTCTGCACCAATGCGATTTTGATGGAGCGAAAACTCGACGAGTATCAGCCCTCGAAGTTTCTCACGTTCAGCGTCCACATGGACGGCCTGAAAGACGAGCACGATTTGGCGGTCTGCCGGGATGGTGTCTATGACGTGGCGGTGAAGGCGATTAAAGCGGCGCTGAAGCGGGGACACCGGGTCACGACCAATACGACTCTCTTCGACGATGCCAATCCGGAGCGCGTGCGGAAGTTTTTCGATGCGATGATGGA
>CAZHCO010000252.1:0-1166 GCA_964530965.1 uncultured Aestuariivirga sp.
AGGGCCGCCGCGTGTTCGAGGCGGCGGGCGGGCCGAAGCGCTTCTTCGCCATCCGCGGCGCCGGGCACAACGACACCTACCTCGCGGGCGGCGAGGCCTACTGGCGGGCACTCGCGGAGTTCATCGAGTCGCTCGGCTGACTCGGTGTTGTCCTGGATCCCGGCCTCTAGCCCAGCCCGTTGTGCCGTTTCTTGATGAGTGACAAGAACTCGTCGCGGGTCTGCTGCTGGTCACGGAAGGCGCCGCGCATGCACGAGGTCACGGCCACGGAGTTCTGCTTCTCAACGCCTCGCATGATCATGCAGAAGTGCATGGCCTCGATGATCACGCCGACCCCGCGCGGCTTGATCGCCTCGGTGATGGCCTCGGCGATCTCGACCGTGAGCCGCTCCTGCACCTGCAGCCGCCGCGCGAACATGTCCACCAGGCGCGGCACCTTCGAGAGGCCCAGCACCTTGCCATTCGGGATGTAGGCCACGTGGGCCTTGCCGAAGAACGGCAGCAGGTGATGCTCGCAAAGGCTGTAGACGTCGATGTCCTTGATGATCACCATCTCGTCGTACGGGACGGTGAAGAGCGCGTCGTTCAGGAGCGTCTTGATGTTCTGCTTGTAGCCCTGCGTCAGGAATTTCAGGGATTTTTCTACACGCTCTGGCGTGCGCTTCAGGCCCTCGCGGTTCGGGTCTTCCCCGATGCCGGTGAGGATGCCACGGACGTGATCGCTGACGGCGCGGGATCGGGACATCCCGAGAGTGTCACGTGGAGCGGGGAGCTAGACGCGTTCGAGGGCGGAAACCCAGCGCTCCAGCAGCTCCGCATAGCGTGGCAGCGCGCTGAAGATGCGCTCGGCCAGGGCCTCGTTGTAGGTGTGAACCGTCAGGTTGCGGTCACCGATCATCTCCAGGGCCAAGCGGGCGCTGGCTTCGTCCAGCAGGTTGAGCGAATGCGACGCGCGGACGGCCGCGGCGGGAGAAGCGGCCTCGGTCCCCTCCTTCTCGCGCAGGTGCCGCTGGGCGGCCTTCCAGGCCGTTTCGAAGCTGTATTCGAAGCGCTGGATCGCGGCGTCGCGGACGATGTCCGAACTCGGCTCGCGCAGCGCGCTGACCAGGGTCGCGTGGGCTCGCCGGGCCAGAGCGATGCGGCGCTTCAGCTCGTCCACGCGACGC
>CAZHCO010000253.1:0-12780 GCA_964530965.1 uncultured Aestuariivirga sp.
GCTTCACTGTTGCGTTCGATGGCCCCGGCCCAGTCCATGTGGTTCCTTATCAATTACAAAGTACAAAGAAGGAACATAAGTGGCATAGTAGGAATATACTTGTCAAGTATTAAATTCCTAGATAAATAGATGTTATATAGATACAGAAAAAATTCAATGTCGTGTCAAAGTAACCCCATGCAGCCAATGAAAAACGAGCCACCCTCTGCGGATGCTAGATTCCTTGACGATCAGGGAAAGTCGGTGCAGGGATGGGAGGCAATAGTACCCATCTGTCAGATGCTCGAAAGCGGCGATATCATATACGTCGGAACGGGGTTCTTCATCAGTTTAGATGTACTCGTGACAGCTGCTCACGTTATCACTGATCAAGAAAAGAAACAGCCAGAGGGGTTGTTCATTTTGCAGTATGTGCATCCCAACAAAATGTTTAGACGGGCCATCAATAAAGCGACAGTACATACCCGTCACGATGTGGCAGTGTGTACAGTGGTCAGTGGCGACGATTCTGCAAGCGGACTACGTCTACGCAACAAAAGCCTTGTATTAACGACCGATCTACCAAACTTCTCTGAAGAAATTAGCACATGGGCCTTTCCGAACGTCACCAAGCGAGTTGTTGAAAATAAAGGCGAGCTGACAATTCGATCCAAAGTCTATGTAGGAAGAATTGTGCAAGAGCATCCCGAAGGGCGCGATCGTGTGATGCTGCCAGGCAGGTGCTACGAAACTGATCTAGCAATCGAAGGAGGAGCCAGTGGCGGCCCGGTTTTTGATTGCAGTGGTAGAGTATTTGCTGTCAACAGCACCGGCATCGATGGAACCAATATTGGATACGTTTCCCATATTCAAAGTATTGGTGGTCTGCCAATTGCACTATTCAAGACACCTGACGGAGTAGTGCATGATCACATTACAATTTATGAGCTCATTCGTCTCGGGATTATTAGGACACATGCATTTGCAACGTCCTAAAATTATGAAATTTCGCAAACAATAATCAGCTCTAGGCTTTAACCCGCTACCAACTGCTTGACTAGCGCGTCGATCATGCGGGGGAGGTCGTAGGGGAATCTTGCGGTGATCAGGTTGCCGTCGACCACGCAGGGTTCATCGATGACGGTAGCGCCGGCGTTTTCCAGATCGATCTGGATATTCCATACGGCGGTGGCCTTCTTGCCTTTGAGCATTTTGGCGCTGACCATAACCCAGGGGCCGTGACAGATGCCGCAGGTGGGCTTTCCGGCCGCGTGCATGTCACGGGTGAAATTCTGGGCGTCCTTGTCGGCGCGGAGGAAGTCCGGATTCCAGCAGCCGCCGGGCAGGATTACCGCGTCATAATCGGCAACCTTTGCCTCATCGAGATAGCAGTCAATCTTCAACCAACCGGCATTCTCCATCAGGCGGATGGCCATGACATGGGTTGCGGCAATCGCGGGAAAGCGCAGGCCCAGGCTTGGCGGAAATTCGCCGATGCGCGGGGCCACGATATGCACCGTTGCGCCATGCTCCGTGAGCCAGCGCATGGAGCCCAGGATTTCCACTTCCTCTACGCCATTGGTGCAGCAGATGGCAATCTTCTTGCCTTTCAGCAGAGTAGGGTTTGAGGGGGGATCGAAGAGGAAGTGATGGAGCTCGCGGTTCAGTTCACCATCGGCGGTGGAGAGGAGCTCGGTTGAGATGGAGGGCACCGGCGAGGGCGACATGAATTGCTGGGCCCGGGCGAAAGCCGCATTAGGGGCGGAGGCTGGATTATGGGGCTTGTTCATGGGGAGCGCTCCTGGTTGCTGAGAGTGCGCAAAGTGTCTCAGGAATTGGGAGAGCCGTCCAGTGAAAGATCATGGGGGAATTTTTACCTCGCACCTGCGCAATGTTTAGCCCGGGGGGAGGGGGCTGCGTAGCAGACGGAGAGGGGGTGCTGGCCAGAGACTCAACTGCCATCACCCCCTCTCCGTCACGGGCTTCGCCCGCGACACCTCTCCCCCATATGCATGGGGGCGAGGTAAAAATTCTAACCCGCTTCGGCCAGTGGATTTTCCTGATAGGCGGCGGAGTTTTTGACTTGATCGTCGAGCGCTTTGATTGCGAGTTTCAGGCGCGACAGGCCTTCTTCCATCTCGGCGTTCTCAGGTGCTGTCAGCACGTCTTCGTGGTGAGGCGCCACTACATCTGGGGTGATGGTTTTTATCTCCTCCATGACGGCAAAGCCCTGGTCTTCCTTGCGTGACCATGGCAGGGTGAGCGAGGCTGCGCCAAAGAGATTGCCCTGCATGAGGTCAACGTTGCAATCCTTCAGGATCGCCGCGTCCTCCTGGGTTTCCACCCATTCGGCGATGGTTTTCAGATCGAACTTGTGAGTGAGATCAATGAGGGTGCGCACCAGATAGTGGTTGGAGGCATTGTGCTTGAGGTTGCGGCAGAAGGAGCCATCGAGCTTTACGATGTTGACCGGCAGGTCGCGCAGGTTGCGGAACGAGGTGAAGCCCGCGCCGAAATCATCAATGGCGACACTGCAGCCGATATTGCGCAGCGCCTCAACAAAGTTGAAGGTTTCCTTGAGATCGCCCAAGGCAATGGTTTCGGTAATTTCAACGGTGAGCCTTCCAGCCACGGATTTGTTGGCGGTGATAATGTCCGTGAGCTGATTAAACCAGCGGGGGTCGGTGGCGGTCGAGCCCGAGACATTCATGGAGAGCTTTGCCTGCGGATAAGTATGCAGGGTGGAAATTGTCATCTGCGCCACGGCGCGGTCAATGAGGCGCACGAGGCCAAGCTTTTCGGCAACCGGGATGAGATGGGCCGCGGCAATCAATTCACCGCCGGCATCGGTCATGCGCAGCAATGCCTCGTGCATGACGACGTCGCGGGTTTCGGCGCTGACGATGGGCTGGAAGCCAAGCTTGAACTGGTCTTCCTTCAGGCATTTCACGATTTCAGTGGCACAGCGGGCATTCAATCCGCGTTCGGCCACGCGTTTTGACGAGGGGTGGTAGATGATGGATCCATCCGACGGCAGGCGCCGGGCTTCGGCCAGGGCTTCCTCGGCGCGGGCCATGGCGATATTGGCATCGGGAGCATTTTTGGGAACGACAACGGCGCCGATGGAAAGCATGGCCCAGACGGGACCGTGTTCGGTTTCGATGACGCTTTCGCGGGCGATGTTGACGAACCTGTCAACGGCGGTCTGCAATTCCTCTTCATGGCAATTGTTCAGGATGATGCCGAACTTGCTGCCGGAATAACGCGCGATGGCATCACCGGTGCGGACCACCTGGCGAAGCCTGCGGCCCAGGGCGGCAATCACTTCATCGGCCACCTCGAAGCCATAGGCTTCATTGACCACGGCCAAGTTGTTCACGGCGGCGATGAGGAAGGCGCAATTGCTTTGTTCGCGAGTGGCGGTTGAAATGGTTTCGCCCAGGGCTTCGGCGAGACGGCCCCGGTTCATCATGCCGGTGAGGGGATCGCAATTGCCGAGAAAACTCAGGTCCTGGTCACGGCTGTGGTGGTCGTCAATCCGGCGGATGGTGCCGAAGACTTCCGCCGGCCTGCCATTCTTACCGACAAACCATTTGCCACGGTCTTCAAGCCAGAGGGCGCGGCGGCCGGTGCGGCCATCGGGCCTGAAAAGATATTCGATCTGGAAGGCGACGCCATCGCCTTCATCAACGGCATGGCTGCGCATGACGGTATCATAGCGGCTGGTGATGTTGTCACCGTCGAGGAGATTGGCATAGGCGCGGCCGGAACCTGCAGCTTCCTGTTTGCATCCAAGCACAGCCTCCATATTGGGGCTCCACTGGATATCGTCGGTTTCGGTCACCCAATGGTAGGTGGCTTCACCCACGGCTTCGACGGCGCGCTGAATGCGCTGCAGGACGTCGGCCTCGATGATGCGGGGGGCGTGATGGGTTACGGGGCTGTCAGCCAGCGGGCGTTCCGGAGCCGAAAAGGCCTCGGTCTGAAAGGAAAACGCGGGCTGCACGGGGTCTGCGGTGCTCAAGAGGCCTCCAAGAGCTTACATAAAAATTTACCACCGCAACCTAACTGAGCAATCGTAAACAAGTGCGAAAAATCTGTGCTTAATTTACCGCTAACTATTGGCATACGGTTATCATTGTGCAGGAGGACAACTCTAATTTTCCTCGCCTCTTTGGGGAGAAGGAAAAGAAGGGAAATTTGACTCAAGCGAGATTGATCACGTCCTAATATCCCAAGGCAAAACCGTCCTTGCGGTGGTCGGAGCCGCCGATCAAAAGGCCCTGGGCGTGATCAATGGCGATGGCCTGGCCGCCGCCGAGGGGTTCGCCCGCCGGAACAATGCAATGGCCCTTGGCGGTGAGAGCGGCCATGGCAGTCTCGGAGACCGTACTTTCAACCAGTACATTCCCGCGTTGCGGAAAGAGGCGAGGAAAATCCAGGGCGGCCTGCGGGTCCATGCCATAGATGTAGCGGTTCACCACCACATTGACGTGGCCCATGGGCTGGAAATCACCGCCCATGACGCCAAAACTCATATCAATCTTTCCGTCCTTTTTGGCCAGCGCCGGAATGATGGTGTGGAGCGGGCGCTTGGACGGGGCGATGCAATTTGGATGGGTGATTTGCGTGGTGAAACTCTTTCCCCGATTTTGCATAGCGATCCCCGATTTGGGCGTGACAATGCCGGTGCCAAAATTCGAGTAGACGGAATTGATGAAGGAGATGCTGAGACGGTTCCTGTCAACGACCGTGAGATAGACCGTATCGGAGCTTGGCAGCGATATGTTGGCGTCGGTAGCGCAGTTCATGTCGATGAGGCTTGCCAGCCTTTGCGAAGTTTCCTCGCTCAGAAGTTCACTCACGGGCACATCAGCGAAATCGGGATCGGCGATATGGCGGTTTCTTAAAACCCAGGCGAGTTTCAGCGCTTCGATTTCCAGGTGGCGGCGCTCCGGGCTTTCCGGTTCAAAGCGGCGGAGGCCGAAATGTTTCAGAATGTTTAAGGTGATGAGAACCGTGAGGCCTTGGCCATTTGGGGGAATTTCGAAAATGTCATGGTCGGCGAAATGAGTTGCTATGGGCTTGACCCAAGTCGATTCGGTTCTGGCAAAATCCTCCTGGGTGAGAAGTCCGCCGCGCGCTGCGAGATGCTTTATGATGTCAGCGGCGATTTCACCTTCATAGAATCCGGCGCGGCCATGCTTGGCAATGTGTGTCAGGGTCTTTGCCAGGGCGGGATATTCCATGATCTCACCCAAATGAGGGGCGCGGCCATTTATCAGATAGTGTTTTGCGCCTCCTTCATCGGCGGCCAGCATTGTCTCACATTCTTGCCAATCCCATGCCACGCGCGGTGTTGTGGCTACGCCTTTCTCCGCCAATTTGATGGCGGGTTTCAGCGCCTCACCGAGGGTCATAGTGCCTTCTTCTTTCTGCAACTGGTCCCAGGCATCGATGGCGCCGGGCACGGTGACAGCGTGAACACTTTGCGGTGCAATTTCGGTGAGGCCCGATGCCTTGAGCCAGTCGGCATCGGCTCTGGAACTTGAGCGGCCTGAACCATTGAGGCCGAGCACCGTGCCGTTTGGCTTGCCGATGAGGGCGAAACAATCGCCGCCGATGCCGGTCATGTGGGGCTCGGTAATGCAGAGGATGGCGGAAGCGGTGACGGCGGCATCAACAGCGTTGCCCCCGGCGCGAAGCACATCAATGGCGGCCAGGGTTGCCAAGGGCGAAGAGGTGGCAGCCATGCCATTGGTGCCCAAGGCAAGTGATCTGCCGGGTTGGTCGAAATCTCTCATCGGTTAAGGCCTCGTAATTGTCTCAGAAATGTCGCAAGCAGCATCGCATCGTCATGATGGTTATTGCAAGAAAGCCACCACGTTGCTCTTGCCGTAATTTGGCACTCCTGCCAACAGAACTAGACAACCGAGACGAAATGTGTAGTTTCCCAACATGAATAATATTTTCTCTTAAGGAAGGACGATCTCACCATGGCCACGGTAAAGAGCGATATTGAAATTGCTCGCGAAGCAAAGATGAAACCGATCATGGAGATTGGAAAATCCCTGGGGATTCCGGAGAAAGACCTCATTCCCTATGGCCACACCAAGGCCAAGGTGCATCTCGATTACATCAGCAGCCTTTCGTCCAAGAAGGACGGCAAGCTGATTCTGGTGACAGCGATCAACCCGACGCCGGCGGGCGAAGGCAAGACGACAACGACGGTAGGCTTGGGTGACGGGCTGAACCGTATCGGCAAGAAGGCCATGGTGTGTTTGCGCGAACCATCCCTTGGCCCATGCTTTGGCATGAAGGGGGGTGCGGCGGGCGGCGGCTATGCCCAGATCGTTCCCATGGAAGATATCAATCTGCATTTTACCGGCGACTTTCACGCCATCACCTCGGCGCATAATCTGCTTTCGGCGATGATCGACAATCATATCTATTGGGGCAATGAGCTCGGCATTGATACCCGCCGCGTGGCCTGGCGCCGGGTGATGGATATGAACGACCGGGCGCTGCGCGATATCGTGTGTTCGCTTGGCGGTGTTGCCAACGGCTATCCGCGCGAGGCCGGTTTCGACATCACGGTTGCTTCTGAAATCATGGCCATTCTTTGCCTTTCAACGTCCATTGAAGATCTGGAACGGCGCATCGGGCAGATCGTCATAGCGGCCAAGCGCGACAAGGGGCAGATCCTCGCCAAGGATATCAAGGCGCCGGGGGCCATGACGGTGCTGTTGAAAGACGCGCTGATGCCGAACCTGGTGCAGACGCTGGAAAACAATCCGGCCTTTGTGCATGGCGGACCTTTCGCCAACATCGCCCATGGCTGCAATTCGGTGATGGCCACCAAGGCCGGCTTGAAGCTTGCTGACTACGTTGTGACCGAAGCGGGCTTCGGCGCTGATCTCGGGGCCGAGAAATTCTTTGACATCAAGTGCCGCAAGGCGGGACTTACGCCTGCCGCCACGGTGATCGTTGCAACCATCCGGGCTCTCAAGATGCATGGCGGCGTGGCGAAGGAAGAACTGAAGAAGGAAAACACCGAGGCCCTCAAGAAGGGCCTGGTCAATCTTGGCCGGCACATCGAGAACATGAAAAAGTTTGGCGTGCCGATTGCGGTCGCGGTCAATCATTTCGTGACTGACACGGACGCAGAAGTGGAAGTCATTCGCAGCTTCTGCAAGGAACATGGCATTGAGGCCTTCAAATGTACGCACTGGGCCGAAGGTGGCAAGGGCACAGAAGCGCTGGCCAAGCACGTTGCGGAGCTTGCCGATAGAAGTTCAGTGCAGTTCAAGCCGATCTATGGCGATGAATTGCCCCTGTGGGAAAAGATCAAGACCATCGCCCGGGAAATCTATCGTGCCGATGACATCGTGGCCGACAAGTCGGTGCGCGATCAGCTCAGGTCTTACGAGTCGCAAGGCTATGGCAAGTTCCCCATTTGCATGGCCAAGACGCAATATTCATTCTCGACCGATCCCAACTTGAAGGGAGCGCCGTCGAATCATGTCGTGCCCATCCGCGAGGTCAGGCTTTCGGCGGGCGCCGAGTTCATTGTTGTGGTTTGTGGCGACATCATGACCATGCCGGGCCTTCCCAAAGTGCCGTCGGCGGAAGTCATCGGCCTTGATTCAAAGGGGCAGATTGCCGGATTGTTCTGAGCTATAACGTCTTACCTGTGCCGGGGGGCGTGACGAAGAGGTAAGAGATGTTGCGCAATGGTTTTTTCGTTTTTTTAGGTGTGCTGTTTGTTGGAACTGCCATTGCATGGGGGCAGCTCGGCCCTTTCAATGGTCCTTCACGGTCACCACCACGGGACCAATGGGAAGTTTTGCTCCGTGAACGGATTAAACTTCCGAAGGGATACAGGCTGGAGGTTTTTGCGCGCGACCTCGGGCGGCCGCGGCTCATGCAGATGACAGCCGAGGGCGACCTCATTGTTTCGGGCCATCGCTACGGGACTATCCTGCTGGTGAAGGCGGATGGTGATGGCGACGGGCGCAGCGGCTGGCAGGGAGTCTTGCGCGAGGGCCTCAATCAGCCCCATGGGCTGTTGCTTGAGGGGTCCACGCTTTACGTCGCCGAAGAGCAGCGCGTGGTGAGTTATGATTTCGATGGCGTGACGCTCGACAAGGAGCGCGTCATTCTTGAAGGCATCCCAGGTGGGGACGGACATTCTTCGCGCACCCTCGGCCGCGGTCCCGACGGATACCTCTATCTGTCGATTGGTTCGAGCTGCAATTCCTGCATTGAGGAACATCCCTGGCGCGCTGCGATCATCCGTTTCAAGGAAGGTGCTGCCCCCGAAATCTTTGCCTCGGGCTTGCGCAACACCGTGGGCTTTGACTGGCAGCCGGGAACGGGGGCGCTTTTCGGCGTTGATAATGGCCGTGACAATCTGGGTGACGATGTTCCCGACGACGAGGTGAATCGCATTGAGGCGGGCAAACATTATGGCTGGCCCTATGTGCATGGCAATGACGTGAAGGATCCTACGCTCTATTCTGACATGCCAGCGGGGCTTTCACCGGTTCCGCAATTTCACGGTCTAGGTGGCCATGTGGCGCCGCTGTCGATCCGGTTTCTCAGAGATGGCACGGCGCTGGTGGCAGAGCACGGATCGTGGAATCGCATCGAAAAATCTGGATACCGAATCATCCGGCTGGTTATTGATGGCGACAAGGCCCGCGAAGAAGGGTTCTTGACGGGCTGCGAGGAGAATGACGAGGTTATCTGCCGTCCGGTGGATACTCTCGAAGCGCCCGATGGCCGATTGTTTGTGAGCGATGATTTTGCGGGGGCCATCTATACAATCGCGAAAGTACCTTAATAGCAGGCGGACTTTTGTTGGTTGCTTGATAGAATCAAATGAATCTGCGAGTTCTCGGGGATGGCGTCGGTTTATGATCTCAAGCCAAAATTCCAGAATTTGCTGCGGCCCCTCGTCCGGCTGCTTGCAGCGCGTGGCGTAACGGCCAACCAGGTAACATTGTTTGCGGCACTGTGGAGCGTGGGGCACGGCTTGTTGATCGCGTTCAATCCGGACAATCGCCTGTGGTTCCTGCTGCTTCCGGTGACGCTGTTTGCGCGCATGGCGCTGAACGCCGTGGATGGCATGCTGGCCCGCGAGCACAACCAGAAATCCAGGCTTGGTGCCATCCTCAATGAAGTTTCCGACGTCATTTCCGATGCGGCGCTCTATCTGCCCTTCGCCCTTGTTGCGGGTCTTTCCCCGGTTGCGGCAGTGTTGTCAGTCGTGCTGGCCGGATTGACCGAGATGACTGGCGTTGTTGCTGCCACCATCGGTGCCCTGCGCCGCTATGACGGCCCCATGGGCAAGAGCGACCGGGCTACGGCTTTTGGAGCCTTGGGCCTGCTGCTTGGACTGGGTTTTCAACCCGCGAGCTGGATGGTGTGGGCCCAGTGGATCATCGCGGCCCTACTGGTGTTGACGGTGGTCAACCGGGCGCGCCGGGCTTTGCAAAGCGGGAGTGCGTCTTGATCGACTGGCTGTCGCTAACGCTCACTATTCCAAGGCCTGTCGTGGTTGCGGTGTTGGGTGTCTATGCAATTCTCGCCCTTGCAACGGTTCTTGTATGGTTGCTGCAGCGGCGCAGCGGCGGGCAAGGCGAGCTTGCGGCGCGGGTCAAGAGCTGGTGGGTGATGGTGACGGTATTTGCTCTCGCCGTCTTTATCTACCAACCGCTTTCGGCAGTTTTTCTCGGGCTCATTTCCTATCTGGCGCTCAAGGAATATTTTTCAATGGTGCCCAGCCGCAAGATCGACCGGGTGGTTATCCTTGCGGCCTATCTTTCGGTTCCGGTGCAATACTGGCTTGCCTATCGAGCCGAATTCGGACTTTTCATGGTGTTCATTCCGGTGTGGGTTTTTCTCCTGCTGCCAACACTGATGGCGCTGCAGGGAGAAACAACGGGATACCTCAAGTCAGTTGGCATATTGAGCTGGGGCCTGATGATGACGGTGTTCACCTTGTCTCACATGGCGTATCTGCTGTTTTCGGGTGATGCGGCAAACGCGGTTGCGGGCGGTGCCGGCCTGCTGTTCTTTCTGGTGTTCATCACGCAGTTCAATGACGTGGCCCAGTTCACCTGGGGCAAGCTTTTTGGCAAGCACAAGATTTCCCCCTCGGTCAGCCCCAAGAAAACCTGGGAAGGATTTCTTGGCGGGGTTGCCACGTCAATCGTGCTGGCAAGCCTGATCGGCCCGCTGCTTACACCCATGGATGTTATGTGGTCGGCCTTCGCGGGCGGGCTCATTTCCGTTTCAGGATTTCTGGGCGACATCACGGAATCGGCGGTCAAGCGCGACCTCGGCGTGAAGGATGCAGGCGCGCTGATTCCGGGGCATGGCGGCATTCTCGACCGGATTGACAGCCTCACCTACGCCGCACCCATTTTCACGCACTTCTTCAGATATTATTTTTATCCATGACGCGGCTCCTGCGATGGCTGTTCTTTGCGTGCCCGGTCAAGCTGCTGGTTCTGCTGGTCATGGGTCTCAACATCCGCGGGCGCGGCAACCTTCCCAAGAGCGGACCCGCCATTCTGGTTGCCAACCACAACTCCCATCTCGATACGCTGACACTTATTTCGCTGTTGCCGCTTTCCTCATTGCCGAAGGTGAGACCGGTGGCGGCACTGGACTATTTTCTGAAGAACCGGGCGCTTGCCTGGTTTGCACTCAACATCATTGGCATCCTGCCAATTGACCGCAGCGGCGGGACAAACCCGCTGGCAAATTCCAAAGCTGCCCTTGCGGCGGGCTCCATGCTCATTCTTTTCCCGGAGGGATCGCGCGGCGAACCGGAGAAGCTTGCCGAGTTCAAGCGTGGCGTGGCCTTGCTGGTGAAGGATAATCCTACCGTTCCGGTGATTCCGGTTTTCATGCACGGCCTTGGCAAAGCGCTGCCCAAGGGCACGAAGCTGTTCGTTCCCTTCATCTGCGACATTTATGTGGGCGAGCCCGTGCCGTGGCGCGATGACACGCGGAAATTCATGACGGACCTGAGGGCTGCCTTTGATGGCCTTGCTGCCCAGGGAGAATTTCCGCCATGGGATTGAATCTGTGGCTTGCCGGACTTTGGGGATTTGCCGAAGCCACTTTGTTTTTCATTGTGCCCGATGTGCTCCTGACCTGGATTGCGGTCAGGCACGGGACCGCCCACGCAGTGAAGGCCTCATTTGCGGCGGCAGTGGGCGCCATGCTAGGCGGTGTCGCCATGTATATGTGGGGCGTACATGATCCCGCCTTGGCGCGGACAGTGGTGAGCGCCGTACCAGCGGTCCCGCCCAGCATGATTTCGGAGGTTGGCGCTGAGGTGCGGAATGGTGCTGCCATCGCGATTTTTACAGGCGGATTCACAGGCGTGCCTTATAAAATCTATGCCGTGGAATCGGGTGCGGCCGGAATTGGCATGGTGTGGTTTACGCTGGCGACATTGGTGGCGCGCCTTGCCCGCTTCCTGGGCAGTGTCTTTCTGGCAGCGGGATTGGCCCGGCTGATGGCATAGCGATTCGCGCCTGCGACCATAAACCGGACGCTGATTTTCGGCTGGATCATTTTTTACGCGGGATATTTTGCCCTGATGGCGGGTTAACAGACCGAATTGGCAGATCCTGGAAGCTGGTTAACGTGACCGAGGATTATGCAGGGGCAATCCAACCAATCGTCAAAACGCCCAGAAGTGCCCCCAAAAGTGGCAGCAATGTGTAAATTTATGGCAATGCAGCAACATAAATCGGCATTATGAACGAATTATAAACAATTGATTTATTTCATGTAATTGCTGTTATGCAAAATTTGCAATACTCATTTTGCTGCATCGCACCTAAATACTGTCGTGTTAAAGCAACCCACTAATCAGTCAATCCAAGGGGAATGACCATGTTTGATTTCGTAAAGACCCGTTACACGCGCTGGCAGCGTTATAGCCGGACCAAATCGGAGCTCGAGGGCTTATCCAACCGCGAGCTCGCGGATCTGGGCATCGCGCGCACAGACATTCATCGTTTGGCGCGGGAAGCGACACGATAAACAGATACAGAGAGATGGAGGCATTCATGCCACTGTTCAAATTTTTAAGCCGCAGGAACCGCATGCAGGCCTATCGCCAGGCCCGCAAGGAAATGGAAATGATTTCCGATGCCGACCTCGCCGACATGGGTATCAAGCGCTACCAGCTTGAAGCTGCGGCAAACGCAAAAACGCTGGGCTAACCTAGATTCAGTCCAGATTTGACAGGGCCTGCCCCTCGTAACCGAGGTGGCAGGCCTTTTCTTTTGGGCAGTTTTGTTTTTTGGCCGAAGGGGCCCTCATCCGCCCGTTGGGCACCTTCTCCCATGCGTGCCGCACGGGAGAAGGCGATAATCCCAAAAGGCGTTGCCTTCTCCCGTCCGCAGGATGGGAGAAGGTGGCCGAAGGCCGGATGAGGGCCCTGCGATGCTTGGTTCAATCGATAAACTTTCACATTGCGGCAATCCGCGCGATTAAGCCGGTTGCGAGTCCTTATCGCCTGTGTTACCGAGACGCCGCGGCAGGGCGTGGTCCTGTTCCGTACCCCGGTTTTTGTGCGTTGGGGGCGTTCAAAATTCAAGTGTTTGGGTTGCGTTCCGTGGCCACGACACGAGACTGTTTCGAAAGAGAAATCGTGGCAGCCACAGATCAGGCAATTTCCGGAGTGCCGGGCCGATACGCAGCAGCGCTCTTTGAGCTGGCGGCCGAGGCAAAATCCATCGACAAGATCAGCGAAGGTCTTTCGACTTTTCA
>CAZHCO010000254.1:0-7527 GCA_964530965.1 uncultured Aestuariivirga sp.
AAGGAACTGGCCGACCACAAACGGTTTACGATGGCGACTGATATTGATGTTTACTTCTGCGATCCACAAAGTCCGTGGCAACGTGGTTCCAACGAGAATACCAACCGGTTGCTCAGGCAGTATCTTTCAAAAGGAACCGACCTGTCAGTGCATTCACAGACACATCTCAACAGTATTGCGCGCCAGTTAAATGAACGGCCAAGAAAGACATTGCAATTTGAAACGCCAGCGGAGAGATTTAATGCATGTGTTGCAGCGACCAGTTGAGATCACTTGACTTTGCCGACGTTCAGGCCAATGCGGTTGATACGGCGGCGGGCGTTGCGATTTCGCTTGCAGGCGAAGGCACGCTGACGTTTACCGGCGTAACACTCGCCCAGTTCAACGCGGATGATTTCATTTTCAGCTGATCAAGTATCGCATGGAATGCAAAAAGCCCGGAGCAATCCGGGCTTTTGAATTTGTGGTTCCAGAAACTGCCTAAGCAATCTCGCGATAGTCTTCCTGGCCGGACATGGGGGGAGCGCCTTCGCGCAGGACGTAGCCGCGGCCCCAGACGGTTTCGATGAAGTTCTTGCCTTCGGCGGCGGTTGCGAGTTTCTTGCGGAGCTTGCAGATGAACACGTCGATGATTTTCAATTCGGGTTCGTCCATGCCGCCATAGAGGTGATTGAGGAACATTTCCTTGGTGAGCGTTGTGCCTTTGCGCAGCGAAAGCAGCTCCAGCATCTGATATTCCTTGCCGGTGAGATGCACGCGCTGGCCGCCCACTTCGACGGTTTTGGTATCGAGATTGACCAGCAATTCGCCGGTGAGAATAACCGATTGGGCGTGGCCCTTGGAACGGCGCACCACCGCGTGGATGCGGGCTACCAATTCATCCTTGTGGAAAGGCTTGGTCATATAATCGTCGGCGCCGAAGCCCAGGCCCTTGACCTTGTCTTCAATGCCGGCGAGGCCTGAGAGAATGAGAATGGGCGTGCCAACCTTCGACACGCGGAGCGATTTCAGAACTTCATAACCCGACATATCTGGCAGGTTGAGGTCCAAGAGAATAATGTCGTAATCATAGAGCTTGCCAAGATCCACACCCTCTTCACCGAGATCGGTGGTGTAGACATTGAAGCCTTCGGACTTCAGCATCAGCTCGATACTTTGGGCCGTTGCGGTGTCGTCCTCGATAAGCAGTACTCTCATCTCGAATCCCCTTTTTTGCCGGCCCCCTGATGGAGCCTTTGTTGTCGCGCAATCAGACGAGGCAACGGGCCTCAAACGCGCAACTATCCGTTAACTCTGAATGTTAAGATAAGCTTAGAAAGGTTAACAAAACCTAATCTCTGGGCGGGATACTTTAACTAACTGCACGCCATATCTTGTGGTTTGACTCGCCTAGCATACAATATGTAGTTATCTGCTCCAGATTGTTCGGATGGGAAAGAGTTTTAGTTGCAACACCCTCACAGTTTACTCAGCCTTAAGCTTACCCGTTCATGATGTTCCTCGAAGCGCTCGAATCTTCTGGTTAGTTGATTCGGCGAATCGTGCATAGGGCCCGCGTTCCGGCCTCCGGTTTGTTTTTGAGTTTGTGAGGATTTCCATGCGTTCACGTGAGACCCTTTTGCGGCTGCATCGCTTCCGCACCGAAGATCGCCGCCGCCAGGCCGCTGACATCGACGGGATGATCCAGGACCTCACCAAGAAATATGATGAGCTCGACTCACATGTCCGTTTTGAGGAAAGCCGCAACGGCGTTACCGATCCCGCCAATGTAAATTACTCAATGGCCGCCAAGGCCACGCGCGGGCGCCGGGATAATCTCCTGAAATCCATTGCCGACCTCAAGGACCAGAAAGCTGCGGTGATGGCGCAGCTTGTCGATGAAGAAGCTGAGTTGCGGAAAGTTGAACTGCTTATGGAAAAGGAAAGTGGTGCTTCGACTGCGCCCGCCATTTCAACGGGGCTGCAACCGGCGCACGCTCATTAGCCCTTGATGCTTTGAGCCTTGAGGCGGAGGTAGGGCCCACGTGCCCCGTCGGCAATTTTCGCGAGATGTGATGGCAGCTCAATAGTTTTCTCTATGGGTGCCACAAAACCAGTGGACTCCCAGACTGCGTTGTACCAGTGGGGAGCCCAGACGCCGTCAAAACTCTTGGGCCCCTTGGTCCATTTCAGCATGGCTTCGTCAAAGGCAATGCCGCACGCCTTGCAAAGTGCGCGGAGAATTCCACGCGGATTTTTCAAAACATCATCGGCATCGATGACGGGCGGGGCGGCCCCGAGTTTTTGCGCCACGACGTCAAAAATCTCGGCCTGTTCGATAAAGCCGATATCGCGCAAAGACACATCCGCCCATTTCCTGGTGTAACTGGCGAGCACACGTTCGGGAGAGCGGATGAGAAATGCGTTGGTCAGCTGGTGAATCCAGCTGCGGTCAAATCCCGGCAGCATATGATGGGTCATGTGTTTCTGATAGAACACAGGCTTCGCAGCAGGTGCCGTGCATTTCGCAACGAGGGTTTTCCACTCGCTTTCATTGGCTGCGATGATTTCTTCACGCATGGGATGGTCATTGCCGTGATTGACCAGCGAGAAGGCATAGAAGGGTTCATCCCAGGCCACACAATCGGCGCGATTGCCGAAGGAATACATCATGGCCGTCGAAATATTGCGGGGGCCGGACCACATGGCAATCGTAACACTCATGACTTCACCTTTGTTGCATAGAAAAACCAAATGGCGACTGCGGCAAGGAGCAGCGCAAAAACCCGGCCAAGCATACGCGCCCGCGCCCGGTCGGCAAAAAATCGATTAAGGCTCCCTGCCAGAAGGGCGATTGCTGCATGAATTGCGGTTGCAACACCGACATAGAGCGCACTCAGCGCGATGAGTTGGGCGAGCAAAGGTTGTGCGGGATCCACGAACTGAGGGAGAACTGCTGCAAAGACCAGATAGGCTTTGGGATTGAGCATATTGCTCAGGAGCCCTTGGCCGAAGTAACGCCGCAAGGACTCATCAAACAGCGTTTCCCGTGGCGCGGCTGAATCGCGCCAGGAATCCCAGGCAAGATAGAGAAGGTAGAGCGAGCCAGTCCAGCGCAGGGCCTGGAAAATCCAAGGTGTTGTGCCGATCAAGGCCGAAATACCAAGGGCTGCGGCTGTACCTGCAATACTCAAACCTAGGGAAATGCCAGCAACCGCCGCAAGTGCTGCGGTGCGTCCGCGTGAGGCACCAAGCAGTGCGAGCCAAGCCATGTTGGGCCCGGGAGTGAGTTCAATGAGGACACTGGCAGCCAGGAATTCCAGAAGCATCAGAGGTTGCGGGTTTTTTCGCGGACGCAAAGGTCCTTGTATAGGCTTGAGAGTTTTTGCGAGACGGGGCCCGCACCTTTCCATTCTTCTGTGGACAGAGGATGCCGCACGGGGCGGCCATCTATTTCACGCACTGGAATAAGGCCGGCGAAGGTTCCGGTAACGAAAGCCTCGTCGGCACCATAAACATCATAAAGCGAGAATTGTTTTTCAAAGACGTCAATGCCGCTGTCGCGGCACAGCCGGATCATGTTGGAGCGCGTGATGCCTGGAATGCAGTACTGCCCGGACGAGGTCCAGACTTCGCCACGCCTCACGATAAAGAAGTGGGTGGAGTTGCAGGTGGCAACAAAGCCCAGGGGATCAAGCATCAGGGCTTCGTCGGCACCGGCATTCATGGCCTGCACGCAGGCGGTGATGCAATTGAGTTTTGAGTGTGAGTTGAGTTTTTGATCTTGCACGTCGGGCGCGCCGCGCCGCACATTCACAGTGTGAAGCTTCATGCCGCGCTCAAATTTTTCGGGGCTTGGCGTTTTGTACTCGGGGATGATGACGATGGTGGGCGGCGAAATCGTCACGCGCGGGTCCTGATAGGGTGTGGCCTTGACACCGCGCGTCACCATCAGGCGGATATGTACGCCATCATTCATTTTATTGGCATCGACACAGGCGAAAAGGCGTTTCACCAGTTCATTGGGACTTACGCCCACGTCCATGAAGATGGCCTTGGCCCCTTCATAGAGCCGTTCAATGTGGGCATGAAGAAACGGCACACCACCATCCACCAACCGCAGACCTTCCCACACGCCGTCGCCCAGAATGAAGCCAGAGTCGAATACGGAAACCATGGCTTTGTCGCGGGGATAAAGCGTGCCGTTGATGGAGATGAGGATATCCGCGTTGCGCGGATCAATTTTGATGTCGTGTAGGGATTGGGACATGGGCAGTTTGTTTATCGCAGGCTTGTACCAGCGGCAAGTGAGGCATTCAGAGAAACACCCAAAAGCCAACCCACAAGATGACTGCGATTTTTGCGGCGTTTGCGAAGGATGGGTTGCCTTCGTACCGGTCAGCGCTGCGCCAGGCGCCAGTGGCTGCAAAGAGGGAATAGGGCAGGGGCAGGAAATGGACGATGACCGCGAAGGCGACGGGAGTGTCCGCCAGAAAGAGAGCGAGGGCAGCAATTGTGGCAGCAAGGTTCAGGATGAGATCATAGGTAATGGCGTAGCGCCAGAAAGCTTCCCGCAGGGGCAATTGGCCACGGCAAAGGGCTTTGAGTGAAGTGAGCACGTTCATTGGGGTCTAACTTCTTCCATCGTTGTCTTCCCAGGCTTCATCGCCAGCTAAAGGGGACGCGGCACGGTCGCCTGCCAAAACCCGTGAAAGTTCGGCGCGACTGTTGCGGATGATATCAACCATCTTTTCCGTGTCTCCAGCATGGCGGGCCTGTTCGCGAATGATTTTCTCATCGTGAGTCTTGAAGACCTTGGCGGCGCGGTGGGCCTCAAATGGGTGCTGTCCCATGGCAACGAGCACCTGTTCGCCCATATCCAGCGATGATAAAAAAACTTCGCGGTGTACGTCGTTCACGCCGGCATTGAAAAGTTCGTAAGCATGAACCCGGTCGAAGGCCCTGGCAAAAATCCGCAAGTTGGGAAAATGTTTTTTGGCGGTTGCGACTATTTCGGAAATTTTTTCGCGTTCGTCGACAGCCACAACCAAAACTTCTGCAGTGTGGGCCCCGGCAGCTTCAAGCAAATCCACGCGTGAGGCGTCGCCGTAGAAAAGCTTGAATCCAAATTTGCGAAGCACATCGATTTGCTCCACGTCGTGGTCAAGGACCACCGCCTTATAGCCCTTGGCCTGCAGCATGCGTCCCACCGTCATGCCGAAACGGCCATGTCCAGCAATTATCACCCTGGCTCTTTCATCAATCACATCGGCATCCCGGATCTCGCCGCCGCGCGCAAACAGGGGCTGAATGAGTTTTTCATTGGCAATTATGAGGAGCGGCGCGAGGGCCATGGAAATGGCGACAATGGCAACAAGCAATGTGGCCTGATTTGCGAGCAAAAGGCCCAGGCCAAAGCAGAATGAAATCAACACAAAGGCGAATTCACCACCCTGTGCCAGGGAGAAAGCGAAATGCGCGCTATCGGGACCTTTCATGCGGAAGATACGGGCGATTAAATAGAGCACAACGAGCTTGAGCATGACAAAGCCCAGAACAAGGCCGAGGATTTGCATGGGGTCGGCCATGAGCAAGTTGAAATCAATGCCAGCACCCACCGCCATAAAGAATACGGCAAGCAGGAGGCCCTTGAAGGGATTGAGATCCATTTCAAGTTCATGGCGGTATTCGCTCTCGGCCAAAACCACGCCAGCAAGAAAGGTGCCAAGGGCAGCGGACAGTCCTACGAATTGCATCATCAGGGTGATACCGACGACAATCAAAAGGGCAAAAGCCACAAATATTTCGCGGATGCCGGATTGGGCGACAAAGCGAAACAGCGGTCGCATGAGATAGCGACCGGCGAGTACGATTGCGGAAACGGCGGCAAGCACGCTCAGGGTTTGCGCCCATGCAGGAAGTTCTGCGATGAGGCTGGAATTCTCGGCAGCCGTGGATTGTTGAACCGCCAGCAAAGGCAGGAGCGCCAGCATGGGGATCACCGCGATATCCTGGAACAGAAGCACCGAGAATGAGGATTGGCCGGCAAAAGTCTTGAGCTGGCCACGCTCGTTCAGGCTTTGGATGACGATTGCGGTCGATGACATGGCAAGGATGAGCCCTGTGGCGACCGCCGCCTTCCAGTCGAGGCCAATGAAATAAACGGCTACGGCGATTGCTGCCGAAGTGCCCAGGACCTGCAATCCGCCCAGACCAAGGATGGGTTTGCGCAAGGACCAGAGTTTTGATGGCTGCAGTTCAAGGCCGACCAGAAACAGCATTACAATGACGCCGAATTCTGCGAAGTGCATCACGTCCTGGCCTTCGCTGCCAACAAGACCGAGAACGGCAGGCCCAATCAAGACGCCAGCGGCGAGGTAGCCCAATACGGAGCCGAGGCCCAATCTAGCGGCAATTGGAGCAGCCACCACTGCAGCAGCGAGATAGACAAAGGCACCGATGAGAAAATCCGCGAGGTGCATGGTTTTACGCTTTCTGCAGGGCAAAATTGGCAGGCAGGGTATAATTCAAGGCAATGTTTTTCAGGGGCGCAAGTTTTCCGTCGCGCAGGCCTATAATGAGATCGCGGTATTTTTGGACCTGTTGGCTGAGATCGGCCGTTGGAATCCGGCGTCCAACAAAAATGGCAAAGGGTTCAAGATAGGCCATGCCGCAGAGGTATGCGGTTTGATTGAAAGGGTTGAGAAGCTCCCGGATTTCGAAACGGTTCTTGCCTTGCGGCTTGTAGAAATGTTCCGGCCCGCCCGTAGAAATCGCCTGCATCATGAATTTTCCATGGAGCTTTGTGCCTTTCGCGCCATAGGCCCAATCATGCTCAAGGACAAGGTCGAGCCATTCCTTGATGATCGCCGGTGCGGAATACCAGTAGAAGGGATGTTGCAGAACAACGAGGTCATGCTCCAGCAGCAGCTCCTGTTCGTAATCCACATCAATGAGGAAATCGGGATAGGCTGCGTAAATGTCATGAATGGTAACGCCCTCCAAATTCCGGGCAGCGCCCAGCATTTTCGATTGCACGATGGAGTCAGACATTTTTGGATGGGCAAAAATGATGAGGATTTTCATCGCCCGAATATGGCGGGTGGTCCCGGAAATGAAAAGGGCCGGAAATTTTCATTTCCAGCCCCGGTACTCATCACGCAACACACCTATTGGCGATATTTCTGAATCTTTGTGGTTCGAAGACCCGCCAAACCGTGACGGTCAATCGACCTTTGCCAGCCCAGATATTCCTCAACAGTCAGAACGTAGCGGTCGCAGGCTTCTTCCAAACTCAGTAGACCGCCGCGCACAGCCGCTACCACTTCCGCCTTGCGGCGAATGACCCAGCGATGACTGCCGGGTGCGGGCAAATCGGTAATTGTTAGGGGGCTGCCATCGGGGCCGATGACGTAGTTAACCCGTGGACGCAACTGACCGTTCATACTTAAACTCACAAACCTAAAACGCAGGTACTCAAGAGGAACCCAAGCTAGGACAGGTCGCTTAAGAATGAGCTAAACGCTTATGAATAATTCGCAAATTCCG
>CAZHCO010000255.1:0-34731 GCA_964530965.1 uncultured Aestuariivirga sp.
GGAAATCCTGAATTATCATCCCCTGAAAAATGATGCTACTACGAGCATTCGGGCATTGGATTTAGTGGCGTTTATCAAGTCATGCGGCCACGAACCACGGGTTGTTGCAGTGGCCGATCCCGCATTGCAATTTGCGTTTTAAATCGCCATTTTACAGACCAACCATTAAGCAGGCCCAAAATGAACGATATGATCATTGGACAAAATTCGGTTTCTGGGGTCTCTCCCGCCGAACTCATCAAGGACACGGACACCAAAGGCTTTATGGCCGATGTCATCGAGGCCTCGAAGAAGGTTCCCGTTCTCGTTGATTTTTGGGCGCCCTGGTGTGGCCCCTGCAAGCAGTTGACGCCTCTTCTCGAAAAGGTCGTGAAGCAGGCAGCAGGCAAAGTGCGCCTTGTAAAAATCAATGTTGACGAGAATCAGCAAATCGCCGCCCAGATGCGTGTGCAATCCATTCCCGCCGTTTTTGCATTCGTCGACGGCCAGCCCATTGACGGTTTCATGGGCGCGCTGCCCGAGGGCCAGATCAGGCAATTCATCGACAAGCTCGGAAATAAGGGTTCGCTGGCTGAGGAAATTGCAGCGGCCATGAAAGTTGCCGAAGAAGCAATGCAGCGCAAGGCCTTTGATGAAGCCCAGAGCATTCTCGGACAGATAATCGGCGTCGATCCCAACCATGTTGTGGCCCTTGCAAATTTTGCAAAATGCCAGATCGAACTCGGCGATCTCGATGGAGCCACGGCAACACTCAGCAGCGTTCCAGCTGATAAAAAATCCAACGCCGATGTTGTAAGTGCAGCGGCTGCGCTTGACCTCGCATTGCATCCCGTTGACTCGAACGCGCTGGAGCAATTGCAAATGAGTGTGGCTGCTTCTCCCGACGATTTTCAAAAACGTCTCGACCTCGCGGTAGCCTTGAACGGCGCGGGCCAGAGGCCTGAGGCCACTGACCAGCTGCTCTATGTCATTCGCAAGAAACGCGATTGGAATGAGGACGCGGCGCGCAAGCAGCTCGTGCAATTTTTTGAGGCCTGGGGTCCCAAGGATGAAATGACCCTGCAAGGCCGCCGCAAGTTATCTGCAATTCTTTTTTCGTGAGGAACCATGAAATTCTTGAAAGACTACAACAGGCCTGCAGATTTGCCTGGAAAGCTTCCGGTATTCCCGCTTCCCGGTGCCTTGCTCTTGCCGAGAGCGGATTTACCACTGAATATTTTCGAGCCCCGTTATCTTGAAATGATCTCGGACGCGTTGTCTGGAGAGCGTGTTATCGGAATTATTCAGCCCAAGGACGATAGCAGCGATGAGGAGCGGCCTGACTTGATGAAAGTCGGCTGTGCGGGGAGAATTACGTCCTACGCAGAAACTCCTGACGGCAGAATGTTGGTAACATTGACCGGCATCAGCCGCTTTTCCATTAAGAGTGAAATAGCCGCCACAAAGGCCTACCGCCAGGTCGTAGCTGACTTCAACCCCTTTGCGATTGACCTCGTGATGGATCTCGGTGCAGCCGAAGTCAATCGCCCAGCTCTTCTAACAGCCTTCAAGGACTACCTGAGCGCCAACAACATGAGCGCCGACTGGAGCGAGATCGATGCGGCTTCAACTGAAGTTCTGGTCAACACGCTGTCGCTTCTGGCACCCTATCCCGCCAGTGAAAAGCAAGCCCTTCTGGAAGCGCCAGATTTGAAAACCCGCGCCGACGTGTTGGTGGCCTTGACCGAAATGGCCCTGTCAAAATCCTTTTCCGGCAAGCGCCATAAGTTGCAGTAGGAAACACCATGTCCGAGGCCCGCAAAATAGACCCTAAACTGCTTGAAATACTGGTCTGCCCCGTCACCAAGATGCGCCTTGAGTATGATGCGGAAAAGCAGGAGCTGATTTCCAAAGCTGCGGGCCTTGCCTATCCCATCCGCGACGGCATCCCTATCATGCTTCCCGATGAAGCCCGCGAACTCAAGGATGGCTGATCCCTGGCCACTGGAACTCCTTTCAAGGCAGCGGGGACGGATTCTCAACATTCGCTTCGACACGGGCGAGTCATTTGATCTCGACGCGGAATATCTGCGCGTTGAAAGTCCCAGCGCCGAGGTGAAAGGCCATGGTCCTGGGCAAGAGCAGCTTGTCTTCGGCAAACGAAACGTTTCAATGGCGAGGCTTGAACCTGTTGGCACTTACGCTGTGCGTATAATTTTTAGTGATGGTCATTCCACCGGACTGTTCACGTGGAATTATCTGGCTAAGCTTGGCCGCGAGCACGAAGCGATTTGGTCAGCCTATCTGGAAAAACTCACCAAGACAGGGCAGAGCCGCGGCTAAACATTCTCGCCGCGCAGCAGCCGTGGCAGTGATCCCGTTTGACCCGCAGCTTCACGCGCAAAAGTTTGTTTCAATCCGCTCAATTGATTGGTGGCACGAAGGCCAAGATCGCGGATAATCCGCAAGAACGAATTGTCGTTTGAGAAAAGTCGGTTGAACCCGTCCATGCTGGCCGCCGTTGCCACCGTGTCAAAGCGTCGCCAGGTGGAATATCTTTCGAGTACAGACAGGCCACCGATATCCTGTCCCAGCGCGTAAGCTTCGGCCACACATTCTGCCAAAGCCGCTGCATCACGCAGACCAAGATTGAGACCCAGTCCCGCAAGTGGGTGAATGACATGGGCCGCATCACCAACCAATGCCAGGCGGGGGCCATGAAACTCCTTTGCAAAAAACATGGAGAGCTGATAGCCCTGTGGGCTTCCAATCAGCTCAATTTTCCCGAGATGCGTGCCGATCTCATTTTGCAAAGCGATTTCAAAATCGCTTCGCGGCAAACCCAGGAGCCGTTTTGCTTCAACCGTGCCCTTGGTCCAGACAATGGACGACCGGTTTCCAGGCAGCGGCAAAATGGCAAAGGGACCAGCGGGCGTGAAATGTTCCTCAGCCCGGCCATGATGGGGCAACGCGTGGTCAAAAGATGCAACGATACCCATCTGCTCATAGGACCATCCGACAAGATCAATGTGTGCGGCTTCCCTGATGGCAGACTTTCCGCCGTCAGCGGCAACAACAAGACTGGATGAAAGTTGCTCGCCGTTCGCAAGCGTGAGTTTTGCAAGCCCCGGCGCAAAGCTCTGCGAGGCAACGCCATGGCCGGTAATCAGTGTGATGTTTGGCGATTTCTCCACGGTGCTGAGAAGGCCAGCCAGCAAATGGTGGTTCTCCACCATGCTGGCCGATGCCGCAGCTTCTCCAAATTGCAGCAGAACCGGTCGGTTATCCGGAACGCCGCCATCGGTCACAATAATCTCGCGCATCTCTTGCATGTGCCGGGAAACCTGGTCCCACACACCTAGCGCTTCAAACATGCGTTTGGAACTGGCCGTAATCGCCGAGGCACGGGCATCCTTGTCACCCGAAAGATTTTGACGGGGATCCCTGATGTCAACAATCGCTAGCGAAAGCGGTCGCCTGGCCCTGTGCCCGCCTAGCGCCAGGCCAGCAGCCAGCCCATTTAGCGCCCCGCCCACAACAATCACATCAAACCGCTTGCCCATGGCTTCACCAAAAACGCCCAACAGGGTTCTCAGTCAAGGCGGTAATCGTCACTGCAATAAAGTTAGGCAATTTTCAATTTCTGCTTAAAAATACAGCATATTTCTCCGCGCTCACCCCGGGTCGAAATAAAAACCCATATCATAACAATAAGTTAAGAAGGGTTCCTAATTGGCACGTTTCTTGAGAATCACCTCCCGGTTATCGGAAGGAATGTGTCAATGAAATATATTATTGCGATCATAAAGCCTTTCAAACTTGAAGAGGTCCGCGAGGCGTTGGGGGCCATCGGCGTCCAGGGCATTACTGTGACCGAAGTCAAGGGTCACGGTCGCCAGAAGGGCCATACGGAGTTCTACCGCGGCGCGGAATACGCCGTGAGCTTCATCCCCAAAGTCAAAATCGAAGTGGCGGTTGAAAAGGCAATGGCTGACCGGGTTGTGGAAACAATCCAGGCGGCGGGCCAGACAGGTCAAATCGGTGACGGCAAAATATTTGTCTTGCCTCTTGAGTCCGCCGTTCGCGTCCGCACCGGCGAAACCGGCTCCGCCGCCCTCTAACAATTTCAACAAAGGACAGTGAAATGACAGTTCCACCAAAATTGCGCCAACTCCTCGTCGGCTTGCCGACCGGATTTGCGCTTACAACTATTCTGACTGCAGCCCCGGCCTATGCCGCGGCAACTGTAAATAAGGGCGACACCGCCTGGATGCTCATAGCCACGGCCCTTGTCATTCTCATGACAATTCCGGGCCTCGCACTTTTCTACGGCGGCCTGGTGCGCTCCAAGAACGTGCTTTCCGTGCTGATGCAGGTTTTCATCTGCTTCTGCATGATTGCCCTTCTTTGGTTCGCCTACGGCTATTCCGTGGCCTTCACCAATGGCACGCCCTATTACGGCGGCCTTTCCAAGGCCTTCCTGGCAGGCGTGAATATCTCAACCTTGGCGGCGACCTTCTCCAAGGAAGTCTATCTGCCGGAATTCACCTATGTCATCTTCCAGCTGACATTTGCGGCCATTACACCAGCCCTTATCGTCGGTGCCTTTGCTGAACGGATGAAATTCTCAGCTGTCCTGCTGTTCATCTTCATCTGGTTCACCTTCGCCTACCTGCCAATGGCCCATATGGTCTGGTGGTGGGCCGGACCTGATGCCTTTACTTTGAGCGCTGACAACATTGACGCTGTAAAAGCAGCGGTTGGTGATGCAGCAGCCACAGACTTCCTGGCCAAGCTCGCAGCTGCAACCGATGACGCCGCCAAGGCCGTCGTCCTGGCAGACTATGGTTCGGCGGTGAACGCCTCCAACGGCTGGCTGTTCAACTGGGGCGCCATTGACTTCGCAGGCGGCTCTGTTGTGCATATCAACGCCGGCGTTGCTGGCCTCGTCTGCGCCATCGTTCTTGGCAAGCGCATCGGCCTGGGCAAAGAGCTTCTGGCTCCCCACAGCCTGCCTCTCACCCTGATCGGTGCCGCCCTCCTTTGGGTCGGCTGGTTCGGCTTCAATGCCGGTTCCAACCTCGAAGCCAACGGCCTTACCGGTCTGGCCTTCCTCAACACGATTCTGGCAACCGCTGCCGCAGCGCTCGCCTGGACCGCTGGTGAATGGATGACCCGTGGCCATCCCAGCCTTCTGGGTGCCGCTTCCGGGGCCGTTGCAGGCCTTGTGGCCATTACTCCGGCCTGCGGCTGGGTAGGGCCCATGGGCGGCGTTGTAATCGGTCTGCTCGCCGGCATCATCTGCCTCTGGGCCGTCGTATGGCTGAAGGCAAAGCTGGGTTACGACGATGCTCTCGACGTCTTTGGCGTCCACGGCGTTGGCGGTATCCTCGGCGCGCTGCTTACCGGTATTTTTGTGAACCCGGCACTCGGCGGCATGGGTGTAACCGACTATCTGGCAACGGATACTTCAACAAAGGTCCTGGACTACTCCTTCTCCGCCCAAATGACCGGACAGATTGTAGCTGTCTTGACCGCGGTCATACTGTCAGGTGTCGTGAGCTATGTGGCCTTGATCATCTGCAAATACACCACGGGCCTGCGTGTCGAAGAGGCCGAAGAGCGTGAGGGCCTGGATATTGGCTCCCATGGCGAGCGTGCTTACTCCTAGTTCCTGACACTCGTAACTCCTCGAAAAAGCGTCCCTCGCGGGGCGCTTTTTTATGTGCGGTTTAACCCTGCCTTAACCATGAGCCTTCAGACTGCCGTTAACTATTTGTTATGGCCCTGCGAGGTGATCTCCGGGGTGACGGAGCAGTCCATGGCCTATAACCGTTCCTATGATACCGATGAGGGCGCGATACCAGCGGCGCTGCGGCGGTTCATTCGCCATCGCCTTTTTGAAATTTCTGGAATAGTCCTCCTTGCCTCTCTTGTAGCAATAGGGGTCGCCTTGGCCACCTGGACAGTTGAAGACCCCTCGTTCAATCATGCAACCGACCAGATCGCGCAAAACTATCTGGGTTATCCCGGCGCTGCCATTGCCGACGAACTCATGCAGCTGATGGGTCTGGGCGTCCTGCCGCTGATTGGCATTCCCATGGCCTGGGTCGTAAACCTGTTGAGCCATGAACGGCCCGAGCGGCCATTCATGGCAATGCTTGCCTGGCTAGCCTCCACATTTATGGCCTGCGGCGCCTTTGCCACGCTTCCGGCGCCATCTTCCTGGTCGCTGGCCTCGGGGCTGGGTGGCAATTCAGGTGACATCATAAGCGGCGGAATTCTATCCCTCCTGGCACTTGGCCTCAAAGGTGACTTCGCCGAGTTTTTCACGGGCGCCCTCTGTGCTGGTGTTGCCATCTGGGCCGCCCTGCGCGCCACCGGACTCACCAAATCGGAAACCGCAGGTGCCCTTGGAAACCTAACCCGCGCCGCAGGAATTTTTGTGGCCCGGCTGCTGCGCCTGCTCCACAACGGTTTCATGCGCTGGAGAGCCTACCGGGCCCAGGAACGTTCGGCCCGTTTGCTCCGTGCAGAATCAGCAAATTCTTCCCGTGACATTATTTCAAGGCTCGCACCTGCCCAAAAGCAGCGCATTGAACCCACATTGGGTCGGAACTACAGTGCCGCGGAACCGCGCCTTTCCCTGCCGGAAGCTGAAACAGATAGGGAAGAGGATGATTACGCGGAAATCGAGGAAGAAGAGGAATCCGAAGAAGAAGAAGAAACCCAAGCCCCGCGCGTAACCCGTGAAGCCGTGGAAATCAAGCTGGGCAAAAAAATCAAGAAGGATTCGCAACTCAACTTACGTTTCACCAAATCGGCCCAATTTGAATTTCCGCCCCTCACTCTGCTTGCCGAACCCAAGCGCACCAAACAGTCCATCGATCTCTCCGATGAAGTGTTGGAACAAAATGCCCGCATGCTGGAAGGCGTGCTTGAGGATTTTGGCGTGCGCGGCCAGATCATCAATGTGAAACCTGGACCGGTTGTAACGCTGTATGAATTGGAGCCAGCGCCTGGAATCAAATCTTCGCGCGTAATCAGTCTCGCCGATGATATCGCCCGGTCGATGAGCGCCATATCTGCCCGCGTGGCAGTTGTGCAGGGGCGCAACGTCATCGGCATTGAACTTCCCAACAGCAAGCGCGAGACAGTCTATCTCCGAGAAATGCTGGCATCCGAGGCCTTTGAAAAAACCGGCCAGAACCTGGCCTTTGCGCTCGGCAAGAATATTGGCGGCGAGCCGATCTTCGCCGATCTCGCGCGCATGCCCCACCTGTTGATTGCCGGTACAACGGGTTCCGGTAAATCCGTCGGCATCAATACGATGATCCTGTCCTTGCTCTACAGGCTTTCGCCCGAGCGCTGCAGGCTGATCATGATTGATCCCAAGATGCTGGAACTTTCCGTTTACGAAGGCATTCCCCATCTCCTGTCGCCCGTGGTGACTGATCCCCGCAAGGCTGTTGTCGCCCTGAAATGGGCGGTACGCGAAATGGAAGATCGCTACCGCAAAATGTCAAAGCTTGGGGTGCGCAATATTGATGGTTACAACGCGCGCCTGAAGCAGACCCTGGCCAAGGGCGAGCAGATGTCGCGCACCGTGCAGACCGGCTTCAATCCCCAGTCCGGCGAACCCATTTTTGAACAAGAGCAAATGGATATGGTGGCCATGCCCTATATCGTCGTCATCATTGACGAAATGGCAGACTTGATGATTGTGGCTGGCAAGGACATTGAAAGTACGGTGCAGCGTCTCGCACAAATGGCCCGTGCCGCCGGCATCCACGTCGTCATGGCTACTCAACGACCTTCCGTCGATGTTATCACCGGCACGATCAAGGCCAATTTCCCCACCCGCATTTCCTTCCAGGTTACCTCCAAAATTGACAGCCGCACAATTCTCGGAGAGCAGGGGGCTGAGCAGCTCCTGGGTCAGGGCGACATGCTTTACATGGCTGGCGGTGGGCGCATTTCCCGGCTGCACGGGCCCTTTGTGGCTGATGACGAAGTTGAGAAAATCGTCCGTTTCCTGAAGGCGCAGGGAGCGCCGGAATATGTCGATGCGGTGACTGAAGAGGTCGAAGACGAGACCTATGGTGATCCCGGCGCCATGGCAGGTGCCGAAGGCGGCGGATCAGGTGACGAGCTCTATGACCAGGCCGTGGCTGTTGTGCTGCGCGACAAGAAGGTATCCACCAGCTACGTGCAAAGACGCTTGCAGGTGGGCTATAACAAGGCCGCAAGCCTCATTGAGCGCATGGAGAAAGAAGGACTTATTTCATCGGCAAATGGCACGGGTAAACGGGAAATTCTGGTTCCCGGCGACAGTGCCAGGGCGTGATCGGCTGCCCCAAAATGGTCGGCTTTTCAAGTCATAGCGAGCATATGTACAATAAATGGAAATCTCAGGTTTGGAACACAAAATGATGCGATCCCTCAAAATTGGCCTGCAGGCCCTCTCGGTTCTTTTTATAATTGCTGTTGGCGCGAGCAGTTTCGCTGGTGCAGCCAAGCCCATTTCACTCAGTCCGGAACAGACTGAATCAATCAACAAGATTTCAGCCTATATGAACAGCTTTGTGACCCTGCAGGGCGAATTCACCCAGATCAGTCCCAAGGGAAACATTTCAAAAGGTGTGATGTTTATCAGCAAGCCCGGCAAGCTGCGCTTTGAATATTCCCCGCCCAATCCTTTCCTCCTCGTCTCAGACGGCAAATGGGTGACGCTCAAGAACCGTGCCAAGGAAAAGGGCGATCAATTTCCGCTTTCAGCCACGCCCTTGCGATTGGTCGTTTCGCCAAAGATTGATCTCTTGCGGGAAGCGAACATCATGGGCTTTGAACAGGCCGATGGCATTACATCCGTTCTCCTCGAAGACCGCAAGGGCACCATAGGCGGCCAGCTCGTCTTGATCTTCGATGAAAATCAAAATGAACTGCAGCAATGGATTATCATTGACGGCAAAGGCCGCCGCACCACAGTGTCGCTTGCCAATCTTGAATCCGGCATGAAAATCGATCCCAAGCTTTTTGTCGTGAAAATCGAGCGCAAGGAAAAAAGCCGGTAGCGCTACTTGCGTTTTCACCCGGACCTATGCTCATGCTTGCCGCATGACACTCAAGATTGCCACCTGGAACATAAATTCTGTTCGCTTGCGCATTGGTCTGGTTGAGCGGGTCCTGAACGAACTCAAACCGGACGTGCTCTGTTTGCAGGAAACCAAATGCCCGCAGGGACAATTTCCCTCAGGTCCCCTGAATGCTCTCGGTTATTCCCACATCGCCGAGTTTGGCCAAAAGGGTTATCACGGCGTTGCCATTGTTTCGCGCCTGCCTTTTACGAGCCAGTTCAGCAAGTCATTCTGCGGCAAGGATGACTGCCGCCATATCTCGATAAGTTTGGGAAATGAGAAACCAGTTACAATCCACAATCTCTATGTTCCTTCGGGCGGTGACGAGCCGGACCCCAAAATCAACGAAAAATTCGCGCACAAGCTGAAGTTCATTGACGAGCTGCATGACTGGTTTTCCAAGGATGCCATTGCAAAAAGCCATGAGGGCATAGTGGTGGGCGACCTGAATATAGCACCTTTGGAACATGATGTTTGGTCCCACAAGGATTTGCTCAAGGTCGTAAGCCATACACCTGTTGAAACGGAAGGGCTCATCCGCGTGATGAAGGCCGGCAAATGGGTGGACCTGATGCGCCAGCACACTCCCGCCAGCGAAAAACTTTATACGTGGTGGAGTTACCGGGCCAAGGATTGGGCCCAGGCCAACTGCGGCCGCAGGCTTGATCACATTTGGTCAACGCCGGGGCTTTCGCCGTCCTGCAAGAGTGTTACCATTTTGCGCGAAGCCAGAGGCTGGACACAGACCTCTGACCATGTGCCGGTAATGGCAACCTTTGATCTAAAAATCTAGAAACGACTTGGCGCGTATGAATTGTTCACGCACACTATCAAAATCATTCATGGAACTTTCAAGCCTTCTCGCCAATACCCGGAATACGCTACGGCCAAATTCCGGATACTCATTTGCAACGCGCAAAAAAAGTGCATGATCTATTCGCGCCGTTGAAACCGAACCGAGCGCCAGGGCCGTTATCGCATAGGTCGATTTTCCGATCATGGCGACCTCGCCGAGCAATGCCCCGGGTTCAGCCCTGGCAATTGATTGGCTTTGCAATCCTGACAGTTGTTGTATGTCGGCATGTCCGCTGAGCAGGAGAAAAGCCGACTTGGCTTTTTTCCCCTGCGAAATAATAGGCTCGCCAGAAACAAATTGTTGGCGCTCGGAGGCAAAGGCCAGAAGCTGCAAATGCAGGAGTTCGCATTCGGCAAAAATTGGTATTTGCCGCAACGTTTCGGCATCCGCTCGCACACTCATCGCGCAAGCCTCATGTGAGCCCTAGAAAACATGATTCCCTTAAATATCCCCTTGCCTGCCCCATAAAACGATGGATGGGCCATAAGATCAAGGGACGAGCTTATACCCGCCGCCCTCTGTGACCAATATCTCGGCTTGGCTTGGATCGCGCTCGATTTTTTGCCGCAGGCGGTAGATGTGCGTTTCAAGCGTGTGGGTGGTGACACCGGCGTTGTAACCCCAGACATCGTGCAACAAGACGTCGCGGCCGACAATCTGTTCGCCGGAACGGTACAGAAACTTGATAATTGCCGTTTCCTTTTCCGTCAGGCGCACCTTCTTGTTGTCATCCCTGACCAGGATTTTGGAAGCGGGCTTGAAGGTATAGGGGCCAACCTTGAACGTGGCATCTTCGCTGTGCTCATGCTGGCGCAAGTGCGCCCTGATGCGGGCGAGAAGAACACCAAAGCGGAATGGCTTTGTTATGTAGTCGTTGGCGCCCGAATCGAGGCCGAGGATGGTGTCTGAATCTGAGCTCTGGCCCGTCAACATGATTACCGGACCCTTATAGCCATTGCGCCGCATCAGTTTGCAGGCTTCGCGGCCATCCATGTCGGGCAGGTTCACGTCGAGGATCACCATGTCCGCATGGTCGGCTTTGACCGCCTTGACACCAGCCGTCGCATTGGCAACATCCGTTATGATATATTCCTCATGCAGGGAAAACTGATCCCTCAGCGTCTCACGCAAGGTATCGTCATCGTCAACGATGAGAATTTTTTTGGTGGTGGTCATTGCCATTCTTTCGTTAGTTATGGGACATTGGATAATTCTAGAATGATCAATGACCTTTTGATAGCCCGGGGGCAAGACAACAGACCGTGAGGAAAACAGTCACATATCTTCACGTTCGCGCGATCAGCGCGTGTTCAACCAGGGGCGTTTTGACCTGTGGCCCTCTTTCCCTGCCCTGCGCCCTGGGGAGATCGGGGAGAAATTTCCTGAAAAAGGAGGGAGACGGCGGAAGCCCGGTCGGGATTTGGTCCCTGCGGCAGATCTACTACCGAAATGACCGCATTGTCCGGCCCCTGTCAAAAATGCCCGTTTCACCGATCAGGAAAGGCTGGGGCTGGTGTGAGACTGCAGGCGACAGAAACTATAACCGCAGGGTAAATCTGCCCTATGCCACCGCCCATGAAGACCTCAAACGTCCCGACGGCCTCTATGATATTGTGGTTGAGACCAGCCATAACCAGAGGCCAAGAATTCAGGGCCGCGGAAGCGCAATCTTCTTCCATATCGCACGAAAGGGTTTTGCCCCAACGGAAGGCTGCATTGCCGTAACACTAAGGGATATGCAAAAGGTATTGCGCTACTGCTCCACCAAAACACGCCTTGTGATCTGGCCACCTAATGGGGCCGCCCCCCGCGTGCTCCGAAAATAGCCGAGCCGACCCTGATATGGGTGGCGCCATGTCTTATCGCGCTTTCAAAATCACCGCTCATGCCCATGCTCATATTCTTAAGATCATTGCGCTGGGCAATTTGGGCGAGAAGATCAAAGTGTTTTTCTGGTTCCTCATCAAATGGCGGAATGCACATGAGCCCGGAAATGAAAAGTCCATGGGTAATGCGGCATTCCGCAATGAATTTGTCAGCGCCGGCAACATTAACACCCGCCTTCTGCTTTTCATCCCCCGTATTGACCTGAATAAAGAGTTGGATTTGCCGGCCCTGTTTCTTCATCTCTGAAGCCACGGCCTGGGCTATTCGCGTCCGGTCAAGAGTATGAATGACATCAAACAGGCGCACGGCATCAGCAGCCTTGTTTGTCTGCAACGGGCCAATCAAATGAAGCTCAAGACTTGCTGCTGATGATCTCAGGTCGGGCCACTTGCCCGCGGCCTCCTGAACCCGGTTTTCACCAAAGGCTGCGTGCCCTGCTTTCATGACCGGCAAGATGTCTTCCGCGCCAAAAGTCTTGCTGACCGCAATCAGCGTGATTTCGTTAGCTTTGCGCCCGACTGATTGGGCAGCCGTCTCGATACGCTCGCAGACATCCCGCAAGGCTTTGTGCTGCTGTAAAATCATGATTTGCTTATGGCCAAGCTTGCAGGGCATTTCAAGGACTGGTACTCCCTTGGCCCATTGCTTCAAGTTTCCCGAGGACCAGCATTGTGACATCTGAAAGATATAATTCCCGCGAGGCCGAACCCCGCTGGCAAAAGTTTTGGTCCGAAAATCAATGCTTCGAGGCAAAGGAAGACACGTCAAAGCCAAAATATTATGTTCTTGAAATGTTTCCTTACCCATCGGGGCGTATCCACATGGGCCATGTGCGGAACTACACGATGGGGGATGTTATCGCGCGGTTCAGGCGGGCCTGCGGCTTTAACGTGCTTCACCCCATGGGTTGGGATGCCTTCGGCATGCCAGCTGAAAACGCGGCAATTGAGCGCGGCGTTCATCCGAAGGCCTGGACCTACGAGAATATTGCAGCCATGCGCGGTCAGCTGAAATCCATGGGCCTATCGCTGGATTGGAGCCGCGAAATCGCCACCTGTGACCCCTCCTACTATCGCCACGAGCAGGCCATGTTCATCGATTTCATGCAGGCAGGATTAGTTGAAAGAAAAATTTCCCTCGTCAATTGGGATCCCGTCGATCAAACCGTGCTGGCCAACGAGCAAGTGATCGATGGACGTGGCTGGCGCTCTGGAGCCATTGTTGAAAAGCGTGAACTCGCCCAATGGTTTTTGAAAATAACCGACTTCTCTGAGGAACTTTTGGAAGCGCTCGACCATCTTGAAAAGTGGCCGGAGAAAGTGCGCCTCATGCAGCGCAACTGGATTGGCCGCTCCGAAGGCATGCGCTTTTCATTTGTGTTGGAGGATGAACAGGGCAAGGAACTACCGGATAAATTGACAGCATATACAACGCGCCATGATACGATTTTTGGAGCCAGCTTTTGTGCAATTTCTGTCGACCACGAACTTGCCAAGCACTACTCGGTCAAAGACAAGGGACTGGATGAATTTCGCCGCGAGGTCTCCGCTCTTGGCACCAGCGAAGAAATGATCGAACGCGCCGAGAAGAAAGGTTATGCGCTTGGCATTTATGCCCGCCATCCCTTTCAGTCCAAAGTCAGACTACCAGTCTATGCCGCAAATTTTGTCCTTATGGGCTATGGCGAAGGCGCTATCTTCGGCTGCCCTGCCCATGATCAGAGGGACCTGGACTTCGCTCGCAAGTATGGCCTGGCGGTCATACCCGTCGTAGCGCCGCGGAATGCCAACGCAGTGTCATTTGAAATCGGAAACGAGGCCTATCTTGACAAGGATGGTGCTGACTCCCTGCTCATTAATTCCGATTTCTTGAATGGTATGACTGTTTCCGCTGCCAAAGAAGACGTGGCTAAGCGTTTTATAGCCTTGGGAATAGGCGAAAGAAAAATAAATTTCCGCCTGCGCGATTGGGGCGTTTCGAGGCAAAGATACTGGGGCTGTCCGGTTCCGATGATTCATTGCCCTACCTGCAAAATTGTTCCCGTGCCCAAGACCGATTTGCCCGTGACGCTGCCTGATGACGTGACATTCGACAAGCCAGGAAACCCGCTGGCCCATCATCCCACATGGAAACATGTGAAGTGTCCGAAGTGCGGTGCGAACGCCACGCGCGAAACCGACACCTTCGATACGTTCATAGATTCATCCTGGTATTACGCCCGCTTCTGCTCACCAAAAGCAGACGTGCCCGTGGCAGCCGACGCTGCCCGTTATTGGATGCCGGTGGACCAGTACATTGGCGGCGTCGAGCATGCCATTTTGCATTTGCTCTATTCGCGCTTTTTCGCCCGCGCCATGGGCAAGACCCATCATTTGAGTTGGGATGAACCCTTCGCCAGCTTGTTCACTCAAGGCATGGTCGTCCATGAAACTTTTAAAACCGGAAGTGGCGAGTGGGTGTTTCCCGTTGATGCCACATTGCGCGATGGAAAATGGTTTCACGCCAAGACCGGCGAAGAATTGATTATTGGCGGCATCGAAAAAATGTCGAAATCCAAGCGTAACGTGGTCGACCCCGAGTCCATAATTGAAAGCTACGGAGCCGATACGGCCCGCTGGTTCATGCTTTCTGATTCGCCGCCCGAGCGCGATATTGAATGGACTGAAGCGGGCGCCGAGGGGGCCTGGAAATTCACCCAAAGGCTTTGGCGCATCTTGGGGGACGCAAGCTCCCGCGAGGCAGGCCAAAACCCTGGCAAATTTGGCGAAACTGCCTTGGAATTGCGGCGCACTGCCCACCGGACGCTTGCGGCCGTGACCGACGATCTGTCTTCGCTTCGCTTCAATCGGGCAATCGCCCGTATTTACGAGCTTTCGAATGCCCTAGGCACAGCATTGGCGAATCCCAATCCAGCACCTGATTTGAACTATGCAATTCGAGAAGCCGGCAATTTTCTTGTACTGATGTTCGCACCCATGATGCCGCATTTGGCCGAGGAGTGCTGGCGGTTGCTGGGCCACAGTCAGCCCGTTGTAGAAACGCCCTGGCCCGCACCTATTTCTGCTTTAATTGTCGATGATGAAGTAACAATTGCCGTGCAGGTTAATGGCAAACGCCGTGATGAAATCAGGTTGCAGAAGGGATTGGCGAAGGATCTTGTCGAAGCTGCGGTCATGAAACTTGACGGTGTAAAACGTGCCCTTGACGGCAAGCCAGTGGTAAAGTTCATTGTCGTCCCGGACCGTATTGTGAATATTGTGATAAGTGGATAAGAGTTTGCGGGTGAAGAAAGTCGTATATTGCCTTGTCGTTTTGCTCAGCCTCACGGGCTGCGGCTATAGGCCCCTTTATACGTCCGGCAGCGACGGTCGCGGTGTTGTCGCATCGCTTTCTTCAATTGCAATCGAGGAAACCGGGACCAGGGCTGGCCAACTGGTGAGAAACAGCCTGCTTTCGTCCATTCGGCCCGCGGGCACCGCCCAGCAGGATCGTTTCAAGTTGGTTTTAAAACCTGAATTGGCCCAGTCATCCCTAGTCAACCAGTCGCTTCCCGGCATTAAACGCATGAGATTGCGTTTGACCGTGTCCTATGAATTGCTTGAAGCGGGTTCAGGTACGAAAGTAAATTCAGGAAAGACCTTTTCGGCGGTATCCTACGATATCATTCGTGAGCCAGTTGCCGACCTGCAGGCCGAGTCAAATGCAGCCGACAGGGCAGCCCAGGAGGTAGCTGCGGATATTCGCACGCGCCTTGCGGCCTATATGGCGAGTCGCCAAGACCAATAAGCGCGACATTGAAAGAGGCGAGCAGATGGCCGTCGTGAAAGCAACAGAGCTGTTCGGACTTTTGTCGAGCCCCCGAAAAATGCCCGCTGCGATTTTGGTTCATGGAGCGGACCGCAGTGCCGTTTATGATTTATGCCAGGGCATAGTGAAAAGGGTAATCGGTTCAAGCGATGAAACTTTGGGCGTGTCACGCTTTTTGGAAGCACAGGTCGTCAGTTCTCCGGGACGGCTTTTTGAAGAGTTTGCATCTATTTCAATGTTTGGCGGAATTCGCGTGGTTTGGGTATCGGGCGCTGGAGATGGCCTGACAAAATCAATCGAGCCTATCTTGACTAGTGAGGTTGCAGGGAATCTCATTTTGATTGATGCCGAGGCGCTTTCAAAAAGTTCTCGCCTGCGCAAATTATTCGAATCAAGTTCGCGCAGTGCCAGTGTGGCACTTTATGAAGAATCTCCGCAGGAATTGCGGCTTCGGCTTGAACGCCTGGTCAAGGCATCTGGTTTGGCTATCGAAGATGAGGCCATGCTCAGGCTCTTGGAACTCATGTCCTTCGAGCGCGCCATTGCTGAAGGCGAAACGCTCAAGCTCATCACCTATTGCCAGGGCCAGAGCACAATTTCGGTTGAGGATGTCCAGGCTGTCTGTGGCGATACCTCCGACGCCTCCATGGATGATTTGGTAGACGCGGTTTTCGAAGGCAGTTTAAATGACGTGGACCGCTATGTGATGTCGGTAAGCGCTTCTGCAAGCGCCGGCCGGGGAACCCTCAGCGCGGTGCTTCAGCACATTGTGAAACTTCAGGGTATGGCAACACAAATTGCCCAAGGCTCTTCCATCGACAGCGTGGTGCATGCGCCCCGCTTCGGCATCTTTTTCAAAAGACGCGCCTCCATTTCCTCGCAATTGCGAACTTGGGATATTGATGCGCTCCTGAATGCCGAAGAAAAAATCTGCAATGCAATCCTGCAGACACGTCAGCTACCCGATCTTGATGACACGATCATAAGTCGTACCCTTTTGGCATTGGGCCGCAGCGCGCGACTGAGGGAAGCATGAAGTAACTAATTAGTTCATTTCTTGGTCATAAGGCGATGTGTTACGCCGTCAAGCTGATCAAGCGTCTTGTATTTGATCAGGAGGGTTCCGCCCTCCCGTCCTTGTGCTTTGATTTCCACCCGCAGGCCAATGGTTTCCGATATTTGTTTTTCAAGGGCACGGGTATCGGCATTCTTATCTGCCTTGGCCTTGCGCGTCGAAGTCGTGGGGTTGCTTCGCGTGAGCGTTTCCGCCTCTCTCACTGAAAGGCCAAGGCTGATGATCTTGTTGGCAAGGTCGGCGGGTGAATCGGTTGCAACCAATGTCCGCGCATGGCCTGCCGTCAGTTTTCCGTCTTCGATGTAGGCGCGCACTGATTCGGGGAGCGTAAGCAAACGCAGGGTATTGGCAATATGGCTGCGGCTTTTCCCAACTGAGTCGGCCAGTTGCTGCTGCGTATAGGAGAATTGCTCAAGCAGTTGCCCATAAGCCCGCGCTTCCTCAAGGGGATTTAGATCAGCCCGTTGTATATTTTCAATAAGCGCTATTTCCAGCGTTTCGCCATCGCTGAGCTCGCGGATGAGGACTGGCAATTCATGAAGGCCCGCCCGCTGCGAGGCTCTCCACCGGCGCTCGCCGGCAACGATTTCATATTCACCATCTGAACGCTGGCGAACCACAATCGGTTGGAGAAGTCCCTTCTCGCGAATTGATCGCGACAGGTCTTCAAGGTCTTCTTCTCGAAATTGCTTCCGCGGGTTGTTTGGATTGGAATGCAGCAACTCAATTGGAAGGTGCCGTAGCCCGCGAAACTCTTCGGGAGACGCAGCCTCGACGACATCATCACCAATCAGTGCCGCAAGTCCCCGACCCAACCTGCGCTTTTGTGCCTGCATCATAGTGTTTGCCCCTGAGTATGACTGCGGTCACCCTGGCTTAGGACGCCCGCGATTGTTTCGGAAGTGAATCGATCAGGCCGCCCGAAGTTCGCGCTCGCGGCGAATGACTTCCGAGGCCAGTTTGATGTAGGCTTGGGAGCCCGTGCAAATGTTGTCGTAAAGTAGGACCGGTTTGCCATAGGAGGGGGCCTCGGATATCCGCACATTACGCGGTATGACCGTCTGGTAAACCTTGTCTCCCAACACACCACGCACATCCTGGGCAACTTGCTCCGACAGGCTGTTCCGCCGATCAAACATGGTAAGTACAACGCCCTGAATGGTTAATTTTGGGTTAAGAGATGTCTTCACCCGCTCAACTGTTTTCAGAAGCTGGCTGAGCCCTTCAAGGGCAAAAAACTCACATTGCAGTGGAACCAAAACAGCATCCGCTGCCGACAGGGAATTGATCGTAAGCAAATTGAGAGATGGCGGGCAATCCACCAAAATATAGCTGTAACTGCGGGCCTTGTTCTGCTGTCGCGATAGGCGCTCGATGGCATCGGCCAGACGGTAGGTCTTGCGGTCAAAATCCGCCAGTTCAAGTTCTGCACCCAGGAGGTCAATTGTCGATGGCGCACAGTGAAGCCTAGGGATCCCCGAATCGACAATGACCTGATCAAGTTCCGCCTCCCCGATCAGGACGTGGTAGGAGGATTTTTGCTTTGGCTTGCGCACGATCCCAAGCCCGGTACTGGCATTTCCTTGCGGGTCGAGATCGACAATAAGGACGGTCTCCCCGACTGCGGCAAGGGCCGTTCCAAGATTGATGGCCGTGGTCGTTTTGCCCACACCACCCTTTTGATTGGCGATGGCAAGGATTCGTGGGGCCGGGGACTGATTCTGGTTAAACACGGGTAATCTCCTTTACCTCAAGAATAGTACCGTCCGAATCGGTCATACTTGCATGCCTGATGATTGCACCCATTTTCCAAACTTTGGTAGCCTCGTTCACCTCGCTGTCCACATCTTGTCCCTTGTGGAACAGGCCAACGGTCCCCCGCTTCAACAAGGGCTCAGCCCAGAACAATAGCTTCTCAAGCGGTGCCAGCGCCCTGGCCGTCACGTATTGCGGTATTGTAGCCGGTAAATGATCTTCAAGTGTTTCCAAACGAATCTGATGGACCAGCACATTGGCCTTTGTCTGCCGGATGGCCTCGCGTAAAAAAGCGACTTTCTTGCCGTTGCTCTCATATAATTCCGCTCTGAGATTCCCGCCCAGTGCCAAAATCAGACCCGGAACCCCGGCCCCTGAACCCAGGTCTGCGATAGCTTCCGTTTCACTTTTCATGAGAGGCAGGAGCTGTAGGCTATCCAAAACATGGCGCCGCCAGACATCCTCAATTGTCGAAGGCCCGATCAGGTTGATCTTGTTTTGCCAAGTCAGCAGCAGCTCGACATAGGTTTCAATTTGGGCAAATGATTCACGTGAAACATTCAACCGCGCCAACACATCATCAGAAATATGTTGCGCCATTCATCAGGCACTCCGGCGCTGATTTTGCCGCTTGATGTGACCCAGCAAACAAGCCAGGGCTGCCGGGGTCATACCTTCAATGCGGGAGGCCTGACCCAAAGTGCTTGGCTTAACGCGCATAAGTTTTTGCCGGATTTCAATTGAGAGGCTGGGGAGTCCCATGTAGTTCGTATCGTGGGGCAGGCCGACCTGGTCCTCCTTGCGTAGTGCCACAATGTCAGCCGATTGCCGCGCGCTGTATCCCGCATAAAGCGAATCTGCAAACAGCCCTTCCTTGGCAAAATCAGGCAAGGCCCCAATCTCGGGCCAGATCTCACAAACACGCTCAAGCCCTACTTCTGGCATGGCCATGAGATCGAGAGCCGACCGCCTTTGGCCATCCTGATTGACCTTCAAACCGGACTTGGCTGCGGCTGCCGAAGTCATACCCAATTGCTCTGCCAGCTTGCGCGCGTCATTCAGTACGGTCATACGATCAGCGAAATGCTTCTGGCGCTGGAAGCTCACAAGGCCCAAGGAAATACCCTTCGGTGTCAGTCGTTGATCGGCATTGTCGGCGCGAAGGGAAAGCCGGTATTCGGCCCGTGAGGTAAACATGCGGTAGGGCTCGGTCACTCCGCGAAGGACGAGATCATCAACCATCACCCCGAGATATCCCTCGGCCCGGTCAAAACTGACCTCGTTCTGGCCACCCGCTTTTCGCGCTGCATTGAGACCTGCGATCAGACCCTGAGCTGCTGCTTCCTCATACCCGGTCGTACCATTGATTTGCCCGGCCAGGAACAAGCCGGGCAGGGCTTTGACTTCCAGTCCGCCCGTCAACTCACGGGGGTCCACATAGTCATACTCAATGGCATACCCCGGCCGGAGGATCGAAACATTTTCCAGACCGGGAATGGTCCGGATAAATTGTTCCTGAACATCCTCGGGCAGGGAGGTTGAAATACCATTGGGGTATACCGTGTCATCATCCAGCCCTTCCGGCTCCAGAAATATCTGGTGCGATGACTTGTCCTTGAAGCGGTGAATCTTGTCTTCGATGGAAGGGCAATAGCGCGGCCCCGTTCCTTCGATCTGGCCCGAGTAAAGCGGCGAGCGATGAATATTGCTGGCAATCAGGTCATGGGTCCGGGACGTCGTTTGGGTGATGAAGCAGGAAACCTGCGGCGTAGTGATTGACTCAGTCAGAGTGGAAAATGGTGTTGGAATCTCATCGCCCTTTTGTTCGTCAAGCGCACTCCAGTTTATGGTGCGTCCATCCAGCCTTGCGGGCGTTCCGGTTTTCAAGCGACCCAACTGCAGGCCTGCCGACCGCAGCTGTTGTGAAATACCAAATGCCGGCGGTTCACCCACACGGCCGGCCGGAATCTTTTTCTCCCCGATATGAATGAGGCCTGCAAGAAAAGTACCTGTGGTGAGAACGACAGAGCCAGCGAGCAATTCTCTACCAGCCTCCGTCGTGACTCCAACAACCCTGCCCCGATCAATTACAAACCCGCACACCGCCGCTTCAACGACATTCAGATTATCCTGCTTGCGGATTTCCTCCTGCATGCCGGCCCGGTAAAGCTTGCGGTCCGCCTGGGCCCGGGGCCCACGCACCGCAGGTCCCTTGGAACGGTTGAGCAAACGGAATTGAATTCCCGCGCGATCAGCAACCCGGCCCATCAGGCCATCGAGCGCATCGATCTCACGCACCAGATGCCCCTTGCCCAATCCACCAATGGCAGGATTGCACGACATCTCGCCAATGGTGGAAAACTTATGGGTGACAAGAGCCGTGTTCGCACCAAGCCGCGCGGAAGCCGCGGAAGCCTCAACACCCGCATGGCCGCCGCCGATAACGATGACATCAAACTTCCTGTTCATGGCGGTTCTCTAGTCCAAGCTCAGTCATCGGTCAAAGCCGAAACAAGTTTCACGTGAAACAGACTATTTGCCGATGCAGAATTCACTGAAAATCTTGTCCAGCAGATCTTCCACATCAACCCGCCCGGTCACCCGTGCGATGCTGAAACAGGCCTTGCGCAGGCATTCGGCGGCAAGTTCAATTTGGTCCGCTTTATATGAAAGTGAATCGTTAAGGAACCGAATCGATTCCTCAACGGCATCCCTGTGCCGTGTCCGGACGACAGAAGCCTGTTCCATGCCGCCGAAGCGCTCCCTCACCAGCTTTTCAAGTTCAGCAATGAGGTCTGCAACGCCTTCCCCTGTTTTTGCGGAAATTCTCAAATCGGTTTCCTGAGCCGGGAAATCACCCAATAGGTCAGACTTGTTCAAAACTCTGAGCGTCGGTAGGGCCGCGTTCTCAATTTCCTCCCTCACGTCAACCGACGACACCCAGACGACAATATCAGCTGCACCGGCTTCAGACTTTGCCCGTTGCATGCCGATATTCTCAATCTCATCTCCGGACTCTGGCCGGAGGCCTGCCGTATCCGTCAGAATAACGGGCACACCACCAAGGACAATTGAGACCTCAATGACGTCTCTGGTAGTGCCGGGATGGGAAGAGACAATGGCGGCTTCACGGGCGGCAACCAAATTCAGGAGGGTCGACTTGCCGACATTGGGTGCGCCGGCAAAAACAACCTTGACGCCCGATCGAAGTGCGCCCGCGCGATCTGCCTCTGCTGCGGCCCTACTCAGACACTCTACCAAGTCAAGAGTCTTGGGCTTAATTTCGGCAAGCGCCGCAGCAGCAACGCCTTCATCTTCGACAAAATCAATCGCCGCCTCCAACCGCGCGAGAATTGAAATCAGTTCCGTTCGCCAAACTTCATACTGGGAACTGGCATGACCGAGCATATGGTGCATGGCCATACGCCTCTGCGATTCGGTACGGGCGTGAAGCAAATCAGCGAGACCTTCTGCCTCTATCAAATCCATCCGGCCATTGACGAAGGCCCTACGCGTAAATTCGCCAGGCTCCGCCAATCTCACGCCAGCGACCGAACGAAATACACCGAACATGGTGTCAATGACCGCAGCACTTCCATGGACATGAAATTCGGTGACATCTTCACCGGTAGCACTGGCAGGGCCTGGCATCCACAGGACCAATGCCTGGTCAATGACCTCCCCTGAACCAGGAGTGCGCAGTTGCCGCACACTGGCCAGGCGCGGTAAAGGTAAAGGACCTGCAATGGAAGCAAGGACCATTCCGGCCTTACCCCCAGACATACGGATGACGGCAATTCCGGCCATACCGGAGCCGCTTGAAACCGCAAAAATCGTGTCAGAATTAATCATTTCGGGTTCGAATCGATACCATGTCACATAACCGGCTCAGTCAAGAAACCAGCCCCTATCTCCTTCAGCACAAGGATAATCCAGTACACTGGATGGGATGGAGTGAACAGGCTCTTCAGGAGGCCCAGAAGCGCAACCAGCCCATACTTCTTTCAGTTGGCTATGCAGCCTGCCACTGGTGCCACGTCATGGCCCACGAGAGTTTTGAAGACCCGGTCACCGCCGACCTTATGAACCAGAACTTCATCAATATCAAAGTCGATCGGGAGGAGCGCCCCGACATCGACCGTATCTACATGGCGGCCCTCCACAGCCTCGGCGAACAGGGAGGGTGGCCCCTCACCATGTTCCTGACCCCGGACGCCCTTCCCTTCTGGGGCGGCACCTACTTCCCGCCTGAGGCAAGTTTTGGCAGGCCGAGCTTTCGCCATGTCCTGACCGAGATATCACGCATCTGGACCCAGGAGCGAAACAAGATCACCCAGAACGCCGAAGCCATATCGACTGCCCTGCAGCAACCTCGATATACGGCAAGTCCGAACCAGCTTTCCAGCAGTGACATTCATCAGGCGGCTGATGTCATTATCAATGCCACCGATACGCAATACGGCGGCCTCAAAGGTGCACCCAAATTTCCGCAAGGTCCCATATTCTCTTATCTGTGGGAGGTGTATCTACGCACCCGGAATGAAAAAGCCCGGGATGCCGTGCTTACCACTCTCACGCAGATCAGCAATGGCGGCATTTATGATCATCTGGCCGGCGGCATCGCGCGCTATTCCACCGACCATCAATGGCTGGCTCCGCACTTCGAAAAGATGCTCTACGACAATGCCCAATATGTGAGCTTGCTCACGCGCGCCTGGCTCAAAACTGAAGATCCGCTCTACGTCGCACGCGTTGAACAAACTATCGAATATGTCTTGCGCGAAATGACCAGCAGCAAGGGCTGCTTCACCTCCAGTTACGACGCCGATTCAGAAGGTGTTGAAGGCAAATATTACGTCTGGAGCCAGGCCGAAATACAACAGTTACTGACCCACCAGGAATTCAAAATATTCCAATTCGCCTATGATGTCGCCGCAGGCGGCAATTGGGAGGGCCACACCATTCTCAATCGGACTCATGACAAAACACCCAACACGCCAGAGACCGAAAAAGTCCTCGCCGGCGCCCGCGCAAAATTATGGAAGGTGCGCAACAAGCGCATACCGCCCCAGCATGACGACAAGATCCTTGCCGATTGGAATGGCCTCTTCATTACAGCCCTCGCGGAAGCTTCCTTGATCTTTGACCAAAAGGAGTGGGCCAATGCTGCGACAAGGGCTTTCTCAGAATGTCTCAATCTGTTCTGGAAAGACAATAGGCTTTTTCACAGCCACCGGGCTAACAGCACGCGCCATGAAGGGACCGCCGATGATTATGCAAATCTTATCACAGCGGCACTTGCCCTCCATGCCCTGACAGCCAATCCGCAATATATCGCGCACGCTCAAAAGCTTGCAGCTTCATTAGAAGTGAATCACTGGGATGACAAAGATGGTGGTTTCTACCACGCGTCACAAAAGCATACGAAACTGCCAATCAAAAGCCGCACCATTGAGGATGATGCAACGCCCAACGCAAATTCCCTGATGATCGGAAACTACAACGATCTTTACCATCTCACCGGTGAAAACCGTTTCAAGATTAAAGCAGATCAAATAGTTGAGGCCTTTGCGTCAGCGGCGAAATCAAATCCTTTCGGAGCACCGGGTCTGCTCAAAAACACCTTCTTGCTGCAGGATACGATCCAGCTCGTTCTCACCAACGATCTCAATCCTTCAAAGAACGAGATGCTGCTGCTAGCTCTTAAACACACGGGGCTAGACTCTACAATTCACATTACGGGGGCAAATTCAAACCTGCCCGAAAATCATCCGGCCCATGGAAAAACAGTAAGCAGCGGCAAGCCGACACTCTATATCTGCCGGGGAATGACCTGTGCAAACCCAACAACAAATGTGGCTGAAACACTGTCAGCGCTGCGCTTACTATCTCTTATGAGCTAGGCTCAGGCGTTCATGGAATCAAAGAAATCGCTGTTGGATTTCGTCTGGCGCAATTTATCCAGGAGGAATTCGATTGCATCAATCGTTCCCATCGGATTCAGGATGCGGCGCAACACGTAAGTTTTCTTGAGAAGATCGGCCTTTACCAGCAATTCTTCCTTGCGCGTGCCCGAACGCAAAATATCAATCGCCGGAAATACCCGCTTGTCCGCAACCTTGCGGTCCAGAATGATTTCCGAGTTGCCGGTTCCCTTGAACTCTTCGAAAATAACCTCGTCCATGCGGCTGCCCGTATCGATCAGGGCGGTGGCGATAATCGTGAGCGATCCGCCTTCCTCAATATTGCGCGCGGCACCAAAGAACCGCTTGGGCCGCTGCAAGGCATTGGCATCCACACCACCGGTCAAAACCTTGCCCGAGGAGGGAACAACCGTATTGTAAGCCCGGCCCAGGCGCGTGATTGAATCCAGCAGGATGATCACATCACGACCGTGTTCCACCAGGCGCTTGGCTTTTTCGATGACCATTTCAGCAACTTGAACATGCCGTGTTGCCGGCTCATCAAAGGTGGAACTCACAACTTCACCCTTAACCGACCGCTGCATGTCGGTTACTTCCTCAGGCCGTTCATCAATCAACAAAACGATCAAAAAACATTCCGGATGATTTGTCGCTATCGCATGGGCGATGTTTTGCAAGAGAACCGTTTTACCTGTACGCGGCGGCGCCACAATCAGGCCACGCTGGCCTTTTCCCAGAGGCGACACAATATCAATCACGCGTGCCGAAAAATCCTTCCTGGTCGGGTCGGGAATTTCCATCTCCAGACGCTGATCGGGATAAAGCGGGGTAAGATTGTCAAAGTGAACCTTATGCCGCGTTTTCTCGGGGTCCTCGAAATTTATCGTGTTCACTTTAACGAGGGCAAAATAACGCTCGCCATCCTTGGGACTGCGAATTTGCCCTTCAACCGTATCACCGGTGCGTAGCGTGAATTTCCGGATCTGGCTGGGGCTCACATAGATATCATCGGGACCAGCCAGATAATTTGCATCTGATGACCGCAAGAAACCAAACCCGTCCTGCAGGACTTCAACAACGCCCTCGCCGATGATTTCGATATCACGTACCGCCAGATTTTTCAAAATTGCAAACATCAATTCCTGTTTGCGAAGTGCGCTGGCGTTCTCGACTTCAAGTTCTTCTGCCAGCGTGACGAGCTCAGCCGGCGTCTTCCGCTTAAGGTCCTTAAGCTTGATATCTTTCAATTCAGCGATATTTGTCATTTTTTAATTCAATGCATTAGGGGTGGGAAATAAACCACGAAGCGCCAAGGGCAGATCGGGCAATTGGAGGTGGGGAAACCAAACGGGATGATGATCCCTTTGTTCGCTGTCTCTATAACAAACTTCAGGCAATGAACCAACAAAAATTATTGGAGCGGCTTAACCACAACAAAAACAACGATAATGATCAATAATAGCGTCGGAACTTCATTGATGACCCGAAAAAACCGGGCGCTTTTGCCACGCAGATCTTGGGCAAATTGCCGGAGATAAATTTCCAGCACCCCATGATACAAAATCAGCAGGAAAACCGCCGCCAGTTTCCCCAAAACCCAAACCTGCAAGAACTCAAACTGACCTGCAACAAAAAGCAAAACCCCTGACAACGCACTCGCTATCATCGCGGGCCTCATTATGGCCCCCATCAGGCGTCGCTCCATCGTCTTGAACAGTTCGCTGGCTTGGCTGCGCGGCGCCACAGCACAATGATAGACAAACAGGCGCGGCAAATAAAAAAGACCCGCCATCCACGCCACAACCGAAATGATGTGAAAAACCTTCAACCATAAAAACCACTCAGCCATGGTCATATTCCCGAATCGTCTTAACCACGGTCGTTAAGATTTCCGGATTGGTCTGCGGTTTAATTCCGTGACCCAGATTGAATATATGACGATCCTTTGAAATTGACTTCACGAGCTTTAACGTGTGGTTGCGCACTACGTCGTCACCACAAAGCAACAGTAATGGGTCCAGATTTCCCTGTACGACGGCACCAGCCGGCAAAACAGATTGAATGAATTCAAGAGAGGATTCTGCTTCAATGCCAACAGCGTGGCACTTCGACTTTAAATAGACTTCCCCATGCCGATAACCTGCGCCTTTAGCAAAAACGATAATTGGAATAGCCGGATATCTGGCTTTAACCCCGGCAATAATATCTCGAATGGGTTCAATGCAGTATTCAGTCAACAATTCTCCAGGCAATTCCCCAGCCCAGGAATCAAATAACTGTACGACATCAGCGCCGGCTTCAATCTGAATACACAAGTATTCTATTGAACTTTCAACTAACCGGGAAATCAATTCCTTAAACCAAGGTTCCTTTTGGTAAGCAATTTTTCTGGCAAGTTCACGCTCGGAACGTCCACCCTCAACCATGTAACTCGCGACAGTCCAGGGCGCCCCGCAAAATCCTATCAGTGAAATTTTAGGATCTAAATTACGTCGTACCCGGTTTACCGATGCAGCAACTGATTCAAACTGCACCGATCTAAACCCAGATTCTAACCGCAACAGATCAGTATTACTTCTGACCGTCTCTAATTTAGGTCCTTCACCTTCGACAAACGAGAGACCGTTTCCCATTGCATGCGGAACTACCAATATGTCTGCAAATATAATCGCTGCATCAAGGTCATAGCGCCGCAATGGCTGCAAAGTAACCTCCGCCGCAAGTTGAGGTGAGTAACATAACTCCAGAAAGGAGCCGGCCTGTTCCCTGACCTTTCGATATTCCGGCAAATAACGGCCAGCCTGGCGCATAAACCAGATCGGTCTTCTATCGGCTTTTTGACCCGTCAATACATCTATTAACGGCTGGCTTTTCAAAACGGTACTCCCTCTAAAAAATACTTTCTATAGATTGAATTTGGTGTTGTAGGTCTTAGAGCGGCATTGAAAACTGTCAAATCCCAATACGACGTTGCTCCGCAGTCACGATTGGTCCGCAGCGGACAAGAAAGTTGATAGCTTAAATAATCTAAATATTTCAATGGATTAACATCGGAAAGTGCATTATAAGCGAGGTTTTCCAATGTTATCCACGGAGAAAACCTATCCCCACAATTGGAAAGGGATGTTCTGGCTGACCCAGATTGTTGATAACATCCTCATAAAATTAACTGAATATTAACCAAATAACTTTGCGAAAAACTATCCACAATTCACCTGTTAAATTTCCACAGTCTTCCGCGGGCTCATACAATTGAACATTATCCTGGCCTCCACCAGCAAAATTCGGCGAAGTATTCTCAGCAATGCCGGAATAGAATTTTCTGCCGTCGACCCAGAAATTGATGAAGCAAAAGCAAAGGCTTCGATGCCGGAGTTTCCCGCTCAAAACGTAGCACTTGAACTCGCCAAATTAAAATCACTAAAGATCTCGAGTCAAAATCCAACAGCGCTTGTTATTGGCGCGGACCAGGTTCTTGGATCCAACAACCGCATTTTCAATAAGCCGGCTTCCCGTATCGATGCTGAAAAACAGCTGCTGGAATTGCGGAACGCCACGCACACTTTATACTCGGCGATTTCCTGCTCCATCAATGGCGTTGAGAAATGGAACCATTGCGCCGAAGCCCATCTCACAATGAGGAATTTTACGCTGGACTTTTTGTTGTATTATCTCAGTGGCAATCCGGAAAACTATCTGTCATCAGTAGGTGGATACAAATTGGAAGAGACTGGCATTCAATTGTTTGAAAAAATTGAAGGTGACTATTTTGCCATCCTGGGTTTGCCGATGTTGCCGCTTCTCGATTTTCTGAGAGAGCAGAAAACTATCCCGTCATGAAAGGAGCTTGCGTCATAGGCTGGCCAATCAGCCATTCCCGCTCGCCCCTGATACACAATTACTGGCTGAAGAAATACGGTATTGATGCGGTCTACGAATTACAGCCCGTGGAAGCCCACAAAGTTTCCGGGTTTATTTCTGCCTTGCCTTCATCAAGGTTCATTGGCTGCAACGTCACCATTCCACACAAGGAAACCGTTTTTGAGGCGGTTGGTGACGTGGATGAAATCGCAAGGCGGTTAGGAGCCGTAAATACCGTATACCTGAAGAATAAGGCAATCTGTGGAACCAATACGGACGGTGAAGGTTTTGTCGCCTCGCTTGAGCATTCCCACCCCGCTTTTCGCGTGGAGAACAAGACAGCGATAGTGATCGGGGCAGGAGGAGCTGCAAAGGCGATTGTCGGCGCGTTGCTCGACGGAAAAGCGGAAAAAATTGGAATAATCAATCGCACCGGCAGCAGGACACAGAATCTCCAAAAGCTTTTTGGTCCCCGTGTTTTTGAAATCACCGGCGCCAATGCGAAAAACGAATTGAAAAAATGCAAACTGTTGGTCAACACAACATCCTTGGGGATGGAAGGGCAGCCTCCCCTGGAACAGGATATAGGGAGTTTGAACCCAGGCGCCTTGGTTGCAGACATTGTCTATACGCCTCTGGAATCCGCATTTTTGCAAAGAGCGAGAGACCACGGCAATCCAACAGTGGGCGGCTTGGGAATGCTGCTTCATCAGGCAGTACGAGGCTTTGAACTTTGGTTTGGCGTGAGACCGGAAGTCACCGCCGAGCTCTATGAACTGGTGGCGGCGGACGTTCGAAAAGTTAAGAAGCAATGATCACTGTCGGTCTCACTGGTTCCATAGCCACGGGCAAGAGCGAAGTGGCTAAACTGCTTTCTGGTGCCGGCATTCCGGTCTTTGATTCCGATGCGGAGGTGCACGACCTTTATGTCGACGGGAAAATAGTGGGCTTGATTGGAAGGACATTTCCAGAAGTGGTTATTGACGGAAATATCGATCGCCAGCTTTTGGGGCAGCGCGTTCTTGCTTCCCCGGAAGACCTGAAAAAATTGGAATCGCTAATTCATCCCTTGGTAAAAGAAAAGCGGAAGGAATTCATTTCCCGTTGGCGAAAACAGGAGTGCCCTTTTGTGATCCTTGATATCCCGCTTCTGTATGAAACCGGTGAAGATCGGAAGGTGGACTATGTCGTCGTTGTTTCCGCAGATGAGGAAATCCAGAGAAAGCGGGCGATGGCCCGGCCGGGAATGACAGGAGAAAAACTGGCAAGTATTCTTGCAAGACAGATGCCAGACGCGGAAAAACGCAGCCGGGCGGATTTTGTTATTGAGAACTCCGGAAGCATGGGGCATTTGCGAATGCAAGTTGATGCATTAAGTAAAAAGCTTGCAGAGCTAGGCAGGAATCACAAGCCATGAGAGAAATTGTATTGGATACGGAAACAACTGGTTTGGATCCTCTGCAGGGCCATCGTGTTGTGGAAATTGGTGCCGTTGAGCTGTTCAATCACATTCCAACGGGCAAAACCTACCACACTTTCATCAACCCCCAACGTGACGTCCCTCGCGAAGCTGAAGCCGTTCATGGAATAAGAAGCGAGTTTCTAAAAGACAAACCCGTATTTTCCCAGATCGTAGATGAATTTTTGGCATTCATCGGCGAAACGGTTCTGATCATTCACAACGCCAGTTTTGATGTTGGTTTTTTGAATGCGGAGCTGGGATTTATCAAGCGGCCTCCAATTCTCTACGAGCGTATAGTCGACACGTTGACGCTAGCCAAGAAACGCCATCCTATGGGGCCCAACAGCCTTGATGCACTCTGCAAGCGCTACGGCATCGATATTGCAAAGCGTAGCAAACATGGCGCCCTGCTGGACTCAGAACTTCTGGCAAGTGTTTACCTTGAACTTATTGGTGGCCGCCAAATTGCCCTGACCCTGCCAAAAACCGATAATGTGCGTCAACTGCAAGTGAATAGCACGCTCCCGCAGACCAAACGAACCAGGGCACTTCCAGAACGAATCACCCGTGAAGAAAAAGAGCGCCACGAGGCGTTGGTCAAAAGCCTCGGCTCCGCCGCACTTTGGAAATCAACCTAAAGGTCAGGCCCGCGCAGCAGACTGTTGCTGCATTCGCTTCTGGTACATGCCGGCAAAATCAATGGGATCCAGCATCAGCGGAGGAAATCCGCCATTGCGCGTCGCATCAGCAAGAATCTGCCGCGCGAAGGGAAACAGCATGCGCGGGCATTCAATGAGAACGGCCGCGTGAAGCATATTGGCCGGAAAATTTTCCATCCGAAACACACCGGCAAACAAAAGTTCGGAAGCAAATATGACCTTTCCTTCGGATGTTGCCTTTGCATCGAGATGCAGTTCAACCTCAAAATCCGTTGGCGCCAGGTTGCGGGCGTTGACGTTAACCGCAATATTGATGTCGGGCTGGCTTTGCTGTGGCGCCAGAGCCTGGGGCGCGTTCGGGTTTTCAAAACTCAAGTCTTTTAAGTATTGGCCAAGAATGCGCATCGAGGGCTGGGTTCCGGGCTGTGGCGGCTGGACCTGCAGATTGACGGCTCCGGCTGACTTGCCCTCGGAAATTTTTGGTTCTTTTTCCACGGCGCGTTTGCCGTCGCCATTAGTTGTCTTGGCCGCGGGTTTGCGGGGAGCGGGTTTTGCAGCTTTTGCCATCTGGAATGCCTCTCGTGCGCCTAATAGTCTGATCAAATCACAATTTGCAGTGGCTAACATGAAGGCTGCAGGGCTGCAAGCAGGGTCTTAATGGTCCTTTGGCGAATTTGACCCCAATTGTGGCGGCTCCACGATCTCAACGGCCTCCACATCAATGACTACACCCTCTCTGTGAAAGGAAAAATCCTGGGAAATATGGCTCTCAAAAAACCCGGCCATGCGCTGACGTACCCAGGGCAGAAGGAGGGTCAAAGCAATGAAATCGCTCACGATCCCCGGGATTATGAAAAGCAATCCCGCAATTGCCCCCAGCAGGCTTTGGGCCGCCCCGCCTGAAAAGGCTTTTTTGTCAGTTGCCGGCATATTCATCACGCTGAAAATGTTGGTGCCACTCCTGCGGATAAGCGCGCTGCCCACCAAAATGTCTAGGACGACAAGCGCCAAAACGAGTAATACGCCCACAACCCCCCCAAGCCAGATCAGGGATGCGAGGTCTGCAAACAGCAAGCCTAAAACCACAATTGGAAAATGACGACGCAACACATAAACTCCGTTGGAAATGGTTCTTGGACCTGTCCCAAAGTCTCCTATATAGGACTGAGCACAAGACGAGTACAATGTGTGCTGCCGGGGCGTATGCTCCGAAGTGTGAGAGTTTCTTGATGAATGAGTTATTTGATCCCTTGAATCTGGTTCTGGCTGCTGTCGCGCTCATGGTGGTATGGCGTTTACGTTCTGTCCTCGGCCAGCGTACCGGACATGAGCGCCCGCCGATTGATCCCTATGCACCTCCCCGCCGGACAAATGGCAGCGCCCCGGTTGAAACTGGCAGCGGGAAAGTTCTGGAATTTCCCTCCGGCAAGGAGGATTCAGTGAAAAAGGCTGATGCTGAGGTTGAACCACAGGCACCAATCTGGACTGGCTTTGCGGAGGCTGGGTCTCCTCTTGCCACTGGATTTGAAAAGCTGGTTCAAGTTGATCCAAGTTTCCTGCCAAAGGAATTTCTGGAAGGCGCCAAACTTGCCTATGAGATGATTGTCGAGGCCTTTGCCAAGGGCGACAAGCCAGCCCTCAAGAATCTCCTGTCACGGGAAGTTTTCGATGGCTTCTCGAAGGCCATCGACAGCCGCGGCCAGGCCGGCGAAAAACTCGATTTTCAGTTCGTTGGATTTGAGAAAGTGGACTTCGAGTCCGTAGGACTGCTTGGAAAGCGCGCCGGCATCGTTGTCAAATTTGCCAGCCAGATGATTTCTGCAACCCATGACAAGGCAGGCACCCTCATTGATGGCAATCCCAAGGAAGTTCGGGACATCACCGATATCTGGACCTTCGAAAGGGATGTGGCGCAGAAGGACCCGAACTGGCGCGTTGTGGCCACCGAAACGCAAGCGTGATAGGACGCCTGGGTCTTGCCTGCTTATTCGCCATTTCCCTTGCCATGACCGCCCAAGCCAAACCGATTCTCAGCGCGATACCATTTGCCCAGATTGAGGGCTGGGCTGATGATGACCATGCAGCATCGCTCGCGGTGTTTCAAAGATCCTGCGTGGAAATTCTGGAAAGTGGCCATGGCTTTGAGCGCAACGTCCGTTTCGGTGGCAAACGGGCAGACTGGCTGGAAGTCTGCGAAAGTGCTGTTCAAGCAAAATCAGCACGGCGTTTTTTTGAAGAGGAATTTACGGCGCTGAAAGTTGCCGATCCGGTTCGCCCCGAAGGCTTGTTCACCGGCTATTATGAGCCTAAGGCCGAAGGCAGTCGAACAGCGGGAAACGGCTATGACGTTCCAATCTATCGCAAACCCAACGACCTCGTGAGCTTTGATCAGGCAACTGAAAAGCAGATCAATCTGAAATACGGCCGCATGGTTCGGGGAAAACCTGCCGGATATTTTACCCGTCGTGAAATCGAAGAGGGTGCCCTGCGCGGCCGCAATCTTGAAATCGTCTGGCTCAAGAGTTGGGTTGATGCGTTTTTCATTCATGTCCAGGGGTCGGGCCGCATTCGGTTTGTCGATGGCAGCACAATGCGCTTGGCCTATGGTGCGAAAACGGGCCAGCCCTATACAGGCATCGGCGGGCTTCTCGTTGAGCGCGGCATTCTCACCAAAGATAACATGTCCATGCAGGCCCTGCGCAAATGGATGAAGGATAATCCTGGTTCCGCACGTGAGCTCATGTGGGAAAACAAGTCCTTTGTTTTCTTTCGTGAGGTCAGGGTTGATGATCCCTCGCTTGGTGCGCCGGGCGCACAACAGGTATCTCTTACGCCGCTCAGGAGCATGGCCATTGATCGCAGTCTGTGGATGTTTGGAACGCCCATATGGCTTGATGCGAAAGTGCCTTCAGGCCCCGCCGGCGAACTGCAACCATTTAGTCAACTCATGGTGGCGCAGGATACGGGCACTGCCATCAAAGGCCACGTGCGTGGCGACGTCTATTGGGGCTGGGGTGAAAAGGCCGCCCTTACTGCCGGACACATGAAAAGCCCAGGCTCCATGATCGTTCTGTTGCCGAAGAAACTGGCCGCCAGATTTTTGAATGCGAGATGAAAAAGAAATCTTTTGAGGTCCATGATCGCAATCTTTGGGATGAGGTTGCCCGTTCCATAAGGCCTTTGGGAAAGCGTGCGCTCAAGATGAGTGCTGCGTCGGTGTCCCCGCCGAAGCAGGCCGTGCAAATGCTGCCTCAGAAGGCGTCGACGCCTAAAATTTCGCTCAACAAGTCCCCGCCGCCAATCACCGGGTTCGACCGGCGCACCGAACAGAAATTGATGCGCGGAAAAGTAGAGATTGAATCCCGCCTTGATCTGCACGGCATGGGGCTTGAGGAAGCAAGGATGCGTCTCCTCGATTTTATTTCTCACCGCCGCATGGAAGGGTATCGTTTGGTACTTGTGATTACAGGCAAGGGCGCATCACCTTTCAGCGGCCACACGCTCCATGGCAGGGACCATTTTTATGCGCCCGAACGGGAAGGGCACCTGCGCCGGCAACTGCCCGAATGGTTGCACGAGGCGCCATTTCGTGTCCATGTTTCAGGTTTCCAGCAGGCTCACCCCAGGCATGGCGGCGGCGGAGCCTTCTATGTGAAATTGCGCCGAACCAGAGAGAACTGACATGACACCCTTTGGCGAAAAAATGCGGAAGCTGAGAGCAGACCGCGCCATCACGCTGAAACAAATGTCATCAGCAATAGGTGTCTCCAGCGCCTATCTCTCGGCCTTGGAGCACGGCAAGCGGGGCAGGCCCGGCTGGCATCTGATCCAGCGCATCATCGCCTATTTCAATATCATCTGGGACGAAGCAGAAGAGGTCACCCGCCTCGCACGCGTTTCCCATCCACGCATTACCATCGATACCTCCGGCCTCAATCCGCTCGCCACCGAACTCGCCAACCGGCTGGCCGATGACATCAGCAAACTGGAACCGCAGACGTTGAATGAATTGTTGGCGGTGCTTTCTTCACGGAAACAAAATTCCAAATCATGAGTCTTCGGCCAGCACCCCCTCTCCGTCACGGGCTTTGCCCGCGACACCTCGCCCCCATTTTCATGGGGGCGAGGTAAAGTTCGGATTCACTTGTCAATGAGCATCGGGCATAGCTTCGCCCTCGGCTTCGCCGGGGGTGAAAACGGTAATGCCGTTTCCGGGGGTGAGGCACGACGGAGCGGAGCTCCGGCAAATCATGCCAGTGGCATGATTTGAGTGTCGAACGCCCCGAGCATTTGCGAGGGGCCGGTAGCGAAGGGTTGCGTGGACGCAAA
>CAZHCO010000256.1:0-2701 GCA_964530965.1 uncultured Aestuariivirga sp.
GGCGAGGCGGATTTCGAGGTCGCGCTTGATGCGGTGCACGGCCTGCTCCAGCGTGGGCTTGGGCGTCACGTAATGGGAGTTGGAATAGATTTTCACTTGCTCCAGTTCGGCGGCCTTCTGGCCGGTGAGCGGATCGAATTCGGCAATGCTTTCGATCTCGTCGCCGAAGAAGGAAAAGCGCCAGGCACGGTCTTCGAAATGCGAGGGGAAGAGTTCCACCGTGTCGCCGCGCACGCGGAAGGTGCCGCGGACGAAATTTCCGTCATTGCGCTTGTAGTGGAGGCGGACGAAATCGGCCAGCAGCTGGCGCTGGGGAATGCGCTCGCCCTTCTTCACCTGGAAGGACATGGCGGAATAGGTTTCCACATCGCCGATGCCATAGATGCAGGAGACGGAGGCCACGACGATCACGTCATCGCGCTCGAGGAGCGCGCGGGTGGCGGAGTGGCGCATGCGGTCGATCTGCTCGTTGATGGAGCTTTCCTTCTCGATGAAGGTGTCGGTGCGGGCGACATAGGCTTCCGGCGTGTAGTAATCGTAGTAGGAGACAAAATATTCCACAGCGTTTTCCGGGAAGAAGGAGGCGAACTCGCCATAGAGCTGGGCGGCCAGCGTCTTGTTGGGCGCGAGAACGAGGGCGGGGCGCTGGGTGGCCTCGACGATCTTGGCCACGGTGAAGGTTTTGCCCGAGCCGGTGACGCCGAGGAGGACCTGGTCGCGTTCCTGTTGATTGATGCCGTTCACCAATTCGGCGATGGCGGTGGGCTGGTCGCCCTTGGGCTCGAAGGGTGAGGAGAGTTTGAAAGGGTGGCCGCCTTCGGATTTCGGCGGCTTTGGCGGCTTGAAGGGGACGAAATCGGTGCGGGGACTGAATTCCGGGCGCATGGGGCCGGGGGCCGCCTCGCTCACGGGGATGCCGGGATAGCCCTCAATCGGCTTGAGGGGCGCCTCGGCGAATCCGCCGTCCTGTCGTGAATGGCCCATGGGGAGTGATATAGGCGTTCGGGTTGGAATGGCCAAGCAGCCTGCTGACAGCTACTGTCAGGAACCTAGGCGCTCATGCCCACGGCGATGGGCGGGGAATTGCGGAGCGTCTGGTAGACCACGCAATAGCGCTCGGTGAGTTTGAGCAGGGTGGCGCGCTGCTCGGCGCTGACATCGCCTTCGAGATCGAAGAACAGGCGGATATTCTGGAAACCCACGGGGGCCTCGCGGTCCACGCCCAGGGTGCCGCGAAAATCCAGGTCGCCTTCGGCCCGCACCTTGGCTCCCGCGAGGGGAATTTCGAGGGCAGTGGCCACGGCGTTCAATGTGACACCGGCGCAGGCCACAAGGGCCTGCAGCAGCATGTCGCCCGAGCAGGCGTGAAAGCCGGTTCCTCCTGTCGCCGGGTGGAGGCCCGCGTCAACCATGGCGCGGGCGGTGGCGACCGAGCAGGTGACACCTTCGCCGATTTCGCCTTCGGCTTTCAACGTGATCACTGCATCCTTCGGCGTTTCGCGGTAGCGCGCCTTGAGCGGGCCCTGGAGTGATTTCAGTTCTTCGCTGTCCATGGCGTAATCCTTAAGAAGCTGGTTTTTGACAGCCTATTCTACGCTATCTCGACGAACAGGCTTTGAATCTCTACGTTGTGGCTATTCTAGGAGATGCGCAATGGCCACGAAGTCTGATTTGCCTGCTTTTCTCGATTATTTCTGGCCGACCATAGAGGCGATGAAAGCAAAGGGCGGTTCAACCACTATCGAAGAAATGGAGGATGATGTCGCCGCGAGAATGGTACTTTCCGAAGAGCTGCGAGCGGTTCCACATGGCGAAGGCCCGCGCACACAGTTTCAGTATGAGCTCGCTTGGGTCCGAACATATTTAAAAAAGGCCGGTGCAGCGGAAAACAGCGAGCGCGGTGTATGGTCGCTGACCGATCTTGGCGAAAAACTATCCAAAAAGCAGGCAGAACAGATTCCGAGTCAAGTCAGAAACGATGAACAGTCAAAGCGAAAGGCCAAGCCGCCCACAACAAAGATTGACGATGTTGGCATTGAGGACGACTCTATTGATTCTTGGGCAGATCAATTGTTGTTGGAATTGTTATCACTCAAATCAGATGCCTTCGAAAGACTTTGTCAGAGACTCTTAAGGGAGAGTGGGTTCACAAGGGTCGAGGTAACTGGCCGAAGCGGTGACGGTGGAATTGACGGAATCGGGTTACTGCGGGTGAATTTGGTTTCCTTCCAAGTTCTATTCCAATGTAAGAAATGGAAAGGTGGAGTTGGCTCGAAGGAAGTCAGAGACTTCAGAGGTGCAATGATCGGTCGCGCTGATAAAGGCCTTATAATTACAACTGGTCATTTCACCGCCGATGCACGAAAAGAGGCTACTCGTGATGGAGCTCCCGCAATCGATCTAATCGATGGAGAGGCACTTTGCCTTCTCATGAAGGACGTTCGACTTGGCGTTCACATAAAGCAAGTCGAAGAGATTACATTGAATAAAGAATTCTTTACGTCCATTTGAGGGACGATTTCCCTTCTAGCTTCGAAATCTTTTATCCCTTTCGCATTGCCAGTCCGTGAACAAGCAACGCCAGCATGCTCGCCGCTGCCATGAACCAGAATACGGCGAAGGGCCAATCGGTTTGCAGTGAACCCACAAGTTGTGACGCTGCTGCGCCGAAGGCCATCTGGGTGAAGCCGGACCAGCCGGC
>CAZHCO010000257.1:0-4851 GCA_964530965.1 uncultured Aestuariivirga sp.
GTTGGCGACATTTTTTACGGGGTATTCGTTGCCAGTGATGTGCGCTTTGCGATTTTGAAGGCCTTTGCGGAAAAAGGCATTGTCATCCCGCAGCCCTCACTTGTCAGCGTACAGCGGTAATTATTTTCCATAGTAATCCCGGTACCAGCTCGTGAAAGCGCTCATGCCTTGCGCAAGGCCTGTCTGGGGGCAATAGCCTGTCAATTGTTTGAGTAACTCGGGAGAAGCAAAGGTGCGGGGCACATCGCCTTGCTGCATAGGCAGCATGTTGCGGATGGACTGCCTGCCCAGAACCCGTTCGAGCGTTTCGATAAAGGCCATGAGGCCAACGGGCTGTCCACCGCCGATGTTGACGACCCGGAAGGGCACAGGCGTGCTTGCGGGTGCCAGCGGCAAGAGACGCACAATCGCCTCGACAAGATCGCTGACATAGGTGAAGTCACGCTCCATTTTGCCTTCGCCATAAACGTCGATAGGCCTGCCGCCGAGAATGGCATCGGTGAATTTGAAAAGCGCCATGTCCGGTCGGCCCCAGGGCCCATAGACGGTAAAGAAGCGGAAGGCGGTGGTTGGCAATTGATAGAGGTGGGCATAGGCATGAGCCATCGCCTCCATGCCCTTCTTTGTTGCCGCGTAGAGGCTCAAGGGTTCGTCGGCCTTGTCTATTTCCTCGAAAGGGATTTTGGGATTTGCGCCATAGATAGAACTGGTGGAGGCAAGCAGGAGATGATTTGGTTTCACCTTTTTTGCAAGTTCAAGCACGTTCCATGAACCAATGAGATTGGAATCGATATAGGCCCTGGGATTTTCAAGACTGTAGCGAACGCCTGCCTGGGCAGCCAGATGCACGATGATTTCGGGCTTTGCCACATCCGCGGCACGATTCAGTGCGTCTGCATCCTCAAGCTTGCCAAAGGCCGCTGTAAAGCCGGAGTGCCGGGCTAACAGCCCATTGCGGGCCTCCTTTAAGCTAACGTCATAGTAGGGTGTCATGGCATCAAAGCCTGTTACCTGATGGCCCTCATCAAGCAGGCGTTGCGAGAGGTGATAGCCAATGAAACCTGCGCTGCCGGTAATGAGATATCTCACTGGGCAGCCTTCTTGATTTCCGCAGAAGGTGAGGGCCGTCCGATTCCGGAATAGGCATAGCCCTGGCTGGTGACATCTTCGGGTCTGTAGACATTGCGGAGATCGACGAGAACCTTGGACTTCATCACTGTTGCCAATTTGTGAAAATCGAGGGCGCGGAAGGCGTCCCATTCGGTTACGATGACGAGCGCATGGGCCCCAGTTGCCGCATCATAGGCATTGCCGGAGAAATGAACGTCGTGGAGCATGGCACGCGCCGCGGTCATGCCCGCTGGATCATAGGCGCGGATGACTGCTCCCTGATCCTGCAATGCCTGGATCACGGACAGCGACGGGGCCTCACGCATGTCGTCAGTATTGGGCTTGAAGGTCAGGCCGAGGATTGCGATCGTCTTGCCACGGACATTTCCACCGCAGGCCGCAATCACCTTGCGTGCCATGCCGCGTTTGCGCTGGTCGTTGATGGCAATGGTCGTCTCCACCAGCCGGAGCGGACTGCCGTGATCCTGCGCGGTTTTGACAAGGGCAAGCGAGTCCTTCGGGAAGCACGAGCCGCCATAGCCAGGCCCCGCATGCAGAAACTTGGAACCGATGCGATTGTCGAGGCCAATTCCGCGGGCCACTTCCTGCACATCGACGTCGGTTACTTCACAGAGATCGGCAATCTCGTTGATGAAGCTTATCTTTAAAGCGAGGAAAGCGTTGGCTGCATATTTGATGAGTTCGGCGCTGCGCCTTGCGGTGAACAGCAACGGCGCCTGATTGAGATAGAGCGGGCGGTAAACTTCAGTCATGACCGGGCGCGCGCGCTCATCGGAGAGACCAATCACAATGCGGTCAGGTTTTTTGAAATCGCCGATGGCTGAGCCCTCGCGGAGGAATTCCGGGTTGGAAACGACGGCCACATCGGCTGCCGGGTTGATCTCACGGATGATACGTTCGACTTCGTCGCCGGTTCCGAGCGGCACGGTTGACTTGGTGGCGACGACGGTAAATCCATTAAGCGCTGTAGCGACCTCGTGGGCGACCGCATAGACATAGGAGAGATCGGCGTGTCCGTCGCCGCGGCGTGAGGGCGTTCCAACGGCGATGAACACAACATCGGACTTGCTTACGGCTTCGGCCAGATTTGTTGAAAAGAACATTCGCTCAGCCGCCACGTTGTCCTTCACCAATTGATTGAGGCCGGGCTCGTAGATCGGGATTTCGCCGCGTTTCAACGCGGCAATCTTATCGGCATTGCTGTCGATGCAGGTCACCTGATGGCCAAAATCGGCAAGGCAGGCACCGGATACAAGCCCGACATAACCCGATCCGATCATTGCAATGCGCATTAATGGCTCCGGGGCTGCCAGTTTGGGGAGAACACCTCGGAATCAATGAAACCAGGGGTACAAACACGTTCGTGTAGTAAGAGTTCGGCGTTGTAATCGAAAACAACGGAGCCCAAATGCGAGCAATTCGAATTGCGTGGGGCATACGCGGGTCTCATCAAATCACACCTATCCGTGCCAGATCACTTAACCTTATCAAGCCAGATAGCTTGCTTTGCTCATTCAAGACGAAAAGAGCAGTAATCTTGTTTATTTCCATTTCTCGTACTGCAACGGAAATAAGTTCATCCGCACCGATAACGCGCGGGTTGTGAGTCATGACGTTTGCTGCCGTGTTTTCGAACAAATTCGTATCAGCGATGTGACGGCGAAGATCGCCATCGGTAATCGCACCGACGAGGTTACCTCCGCCATCTACAACACCCAGAATGCCAAGTCCTTTGATCGTCATTTCCAGAATGGCATTACGCATGGTCATTTGTTCGTGCACGATTGGCAGCGCCGTCCCCGTGTGCATCACACTTGCAACGGCGCGGATGCTTGCGCCCAATTTGCCGCCTGGGTGATAAATCCGGAAGTCCACGGGCTTGAATTTTCGCGCGCTCAACAGAGTCACGGCCAGAGCATCGCAAAGTGCCAGTTGCAATGTGGTGGACGTAGTCGGCGCAAGCCCGTTTGGACAAGCCTCTTCGGTTTGTGGAATTTTAAGCACAATGTCGACATTGCGCCCTAGTGTGCTGTTCGCGCGCGTTGTAATGGCAATGGAAGGAATTGCAAACCGGCGTGTATGCTCAATGATAGCGGAAAGCTCTTCACTCTCGCCGGAATTTGAAATCAGAAATACGATATCGGACGACGTAATTCCGCCGAGATCACCGTGGCTCGCTTCGCCGGCATGAATGAATTGAGCTGGCGTGCCTGTCGATGAGAGGGTTGCGGCAAACTTGCGCCCGATATGGCCGCTCTTGCCTATGCCAGACACAATTGTGCGACCCTTGATATCCAGCACCATGGTCACAGCCTTGTTAAATCCATCGGCCAAATCTAATTCGAAACTCTCAACAAGTTTCGAAAGCCCCGCTTCCTCTATGCGCAATGCCGCTAGTCCTGTCTGCCAATAGTGCATAAACTCATGTCCTTTTGCCAACATTGAGGATAGCCCTCCGTCCGTTTCTATTCCAGCACCAAGTATCTCATCAAAAGCAGGGCAGTTGCCTAGTTGCCGTATCCCGCTTAAATATTGTGGTGTTAATTGGGAAGTATGGAATGCCGCTTGTAATTGTGCCCGCCCGGCTGAAAAGCGCCCGGCTGCCGGACAAACCTCTCCAGTATATTGGAAATGAACCGCTGATCGTGCATTGCTGGCGGCGCGCTATGGAAGCGGATATTGGGCCTGTATATGTGGCGGCCGACAGTGAGTCTATCTGCGATGTTGTTACGAAGGCAGGGGGGCATGCCATACTGACGGGAGAAGCCCATTCGGGCACGGACCGGGTGGCATTGGCGGCGGAGATAGTTGATCCCACGGGCAAGCATGAAGTGGTGATCAACCAGCAGGGCGACATGCCTTTCATCAACCCGACCCATTTGCGGCAATTTGCAGTGGGACTTGAAAATATTGTCGACATGGCAACTGCAGTTTGTGAGTTAGGGCTTGTTGAGGTGCGTGGCCAAGATTTCTTCCGCACCGTCATAAAATCACATATCGGGCTTTACGCTTTCACACGCGGCGCGTTACGCAAATTTCATTCCATGCCGCAGAGCGGGCGCGAAAAAGATGTCCGGCTGGAACAGTTGCGAGCGGTTGGAAAATTGGCGATTTCCTTCATTGAGCTTGCGCACATGCCACAGGAAGTTAACACGCCTGAAGATTTGGAAGCCGCCAATTCGATGATTAAAGCGGCCGGATCAAGTCAGTGAAGGCTTCAGCAAATCCTTGGCCACGACATCAATACGCTGCAAGCCAACGATCAGGTTTTCCAACTCGTCCAGCGGTATCATGTTGGGGCCATCCGAAGGCGCCCGATCAGGGTCCTCGTGGGTTTCAATGAAGAGACCAGCAACGCCTACAGCCACTGCCGCACGCGCCAATACAGGCACCATTTTTCTGTCTCCACCAGAGCTGGCACCCAGGCCACCCGGCTGTTGGACCGAATGAGTGGCATCGAATATCACCGGTGCGCCCGTATCGCGCAGCACCGGCAATCCGCGCATGTCAGAAACCAGCGCATTATAGCCAAACTGCGAGCCACGTTCAGTCACAAGCACTTTCCGATTGCCCGCATTCACCAGCTTTTCAACAACGTGACGCATGTCCCAAGGTGCTAGAAACTGGCCCTTCTTTACGTTGACGGCCCGCCCGGTGGCAGCGGCGGCCAAAAGCAGATCCGTCTGGCGGCAGAGAAACGCCGGAATCTGAAGGACGTCT